>JAUJLY010000145.1 GCA_030447145.1 Thermomicrobiales bacterium | reverse complement strand
ATCGACATGAGGCTAACGCCCCTTGCCTGCCAGACGGTGTACGGCAGGGCATCGCGCTCTTCAACAAGCGACGCTTCTTCGAGCAGCATGAGGTGATCGAGCACGAGTGGCATGCTGAGCGTGGCCCGATCCGCAAGCTCTACCAGGGCATCCTCCAGATCGGAGTTGGCTTCTACCACGCGCTCAACGGCAACTACCGGGGGGCGGTCTCACTGCTGACCGACGGCATCGAGAAGACATCCGGCTTCCTGCCGGAGGCGCTCGGCATCAACACCGGGAAACTCGTTGCCGAATCCCAGCACTGCCTGGACCAGATCCTGATCCTGGGTCCCGATGGACTGAGCGCATTCGACGCCTCGTTGATTCCCATGATCGATCTAACAGGCGGATAGCCGATATTCCTCAACCCAGACATCTGGGTGCGCAAACACCTTGGGCTTACTATGCGCTGATCATTATTTGCCCTGCTTCTCTCCTCCGGTTTTGAAGTTGCTGTCAGCCTCTCCCCCCGGATGCTTCCCTCGCGTCGTATGCCCTTGCCCATCACCATGCCAAGTGTGAGCATCAACCCAATCTCTTCGCGGTCAACGGATGTGACAATGCTCGATAGCGGTGTATCCTGAAACATTGCAGCTTAAGCCCATTTCTTTAAATGTGGGCTTCTGCCTGGATACCTGCGCCGCGTCGACGGGGATTGGTCAGGAGGAGACTACCCGGTTCACCGCGGACATGTGTCCGTTAGACAGAAACACCCGAGGCTTCCGGGCTGGGAAGCCGTTCCAGGGTCATCCGAACACTTCCCGGGAGGCACTCCCGACAGGTGCCACGAAAGGGTAAGAGGCAAGCCGGTCATGCGAAATTTCTTCCAGCGCCAGGGCAAGTTCCGGCCGCTCTCGAAGGGGGATGAGCGAAGCGCGGAACAGCAGCAGATCCCTGAGGATCTCTGGGTCAAATGCCCGAAATGTGGTGAGCTGCTTTACTCCCGCGAGCTCGAGCGCAATGCCCGCGTCTGTCCCAAATGCAGCCATCATTTCCGCCTGAGTGCCCGCGAGCGTATCTCCCTGCTCGCCGATAGTGATTCCTTTCAGGAATGGGATTCGACCGTCTCCCCGCAGGATCCCCTGAAATTCGTTGATGGACAGGGGCCATACGATGAAAAGATCGTCAAGACCCAGAAGAAAACCGGCGAGACGGAATCCCTCATCACTGGATCTGCACGGATCAATGGGCGACCCGTCGTCATGGTCGTCGCGGAATTCAACTTCCTCGGCGCCAGTATGGGTTCGGTCTGGGGCGAGAAGATGGCCCGCGCCGTCGAACGCGCCGTCGAGGAACGGATGCCGGTCCTGACCGTTAATGCCTCGGGCGGCGCCCGCATGCACGAAGGGCTCTTCTCGCTGATGCAGATGGCAAAGACGATCGCCGCCTTCCACCGCCTTGGCGAGAATCGCCTGCCGCACTTCTCCCTGCTTGTCGATCCGTGCTACGGCGGCGTGCCGGCGAGCTACGCAACCGTCGCCGACGTGATGATCGCCGAACCCGGCGCCCTTATCGGCTTTGCCGGTCAGCGCGTCATCGAGCAGGTCACCCGTCAGAAGCTGCCTGAAGGCTTCCAGACCGCCGAGTTCCTGCTGGAGCACGGCATGATCGACCAGATCGTCGACCGGGGGAACCTGCGTGACCTCATCAGCACCCTAATCGATCACTATCTCGGTGCGCCACAAGGTCTGGGCTCCTACAGTGCCAACGGCCTTCGTTCCGCCACCGAGCTGGAGCAGACTGTAACGGTCGTCGACACGCCCGGACCTGCCACGACAACGACCGGAGGGATGTCGTGACACAGACCGACGAGACACTTTCCCAGGAAGAAACCGGGACTGAGCCGACTGCCACCCTCTCCGCGATGGATCGTGTCCGGCTTGCGCGTGATCCCCAGCGGCCGGCCACCCTCGATTACATCGGTGAACTTTGCAGCGACTTCGTGGAACTCCGTGGTGACCGCTCGTTCGGCGACGATTGCGCGTTGATCGGTGGTCTCGCGACCTTCCGAGGTCGGTCCGTCATGGTGATGGGCCATCAGGGCGGCACCAATACGCGCGAGAATATCGAGCGCAACTTCGGCATGCCGCGTCCGGAAGGGTTCCGCAAGGCACGCCGTCTGATGCGACATGCACAGAAGTTCTCGTTGCCGATCCTCACCTTTGTCGACACCTCGGGGGCCGATCCGGGCATCAGCTCGGAGGAACGCGGCCAGGCTACCGCGATCGCGGAATGCCTGATGCAGATGATTGGCACGCGGGTGCCAATCATCTGCACCGTGATCGGCGAGGGCGGGTCTGGCGGTGCCCTGGCGATCAGTCTTGGTGACCGGCTACTGATGCTGGAAAATGCTGTTTACGCCGTCGCCTCGCCAGAGGCCTGTGCGGCAATCCTCTGGAAGGATGCCAGCAAGGCCGCCGAGGCCGCCGAGACGATGCGCATCACCGCTGCCGATCTTGATCGCTTCGGTATCATCGATGAGCTGATTCCCGAGCCGGTGCCGGCCCATGAGGCACCACGGGATACGATCTACACGGTTGGCGATCGCATCGCCGCCCATCTGGATATGCTGTGTGCCACCTTCGATCCCGATGATGACGCGGGTGTCCATGATCTCCTTGACCGGCGCTACAGCAAGTTCCGGAAGATCGGGGCCTGGTCAGAAGCCGGCACGGAGGGGTAACGAGCTCTAGTCGGTGAAACCGAACTCCAGTGTCCTGCCCCGACCGGCGACAGGTAGACACAAAGGTCTACCGCCGGGACTACTGTGAATATGAAACCCCTGTTGGTACAGACCAACAGGGGTTTCATGTGGTGCCGGATCCGGTACTTCAGGTTAGAACGCCGCGGTATCCAAGGGCAATGACGACGAGTCGAACCAGAGCAAGGGAGATTGCAATTGGTACATCTCCGGGCGGTCACATATCCAGGCCGCCAGTGGCGCGGGCACTGCTTCCACCTCCCGGCCATCGCCATGCCACAGGTAGCACTGTCCCGTGTCATCCCGCAGCAATAACCGCTCAGGATGCTTGCGGTGACTGGCGATCGGCTGCACGTAGTCTGCTGAGGAGCCCATCGCCCCCCTCCTTCCACGTTGTATGTCCCGATGGCGGCTCGGCGAACCATAACGGTTCACCGGTGGTGCAGCCCCATGCGGGAGAGTGCCGTTGGCGTCAAGTCGGTTGCATTTCGCGCCCGCCGATGCCAACACAAGTTGTCCCGATTCCCTTATCGCATCTGTTGTGCCGCGGATGCAATAGAGCCCCTTCGGGGAGATGGACATTATGATATCGCAGCTAACCTACGCTGCGGGTGAACCGCTCGATCGCCTTGTTGAGTTCCTGCAAGCGATCCTCCCGGTCCTCGGGACGCGCGTCGACGACACATCCACGGATGTGATCGTGCAGCAACAGGAGCCCAACCGACTGCGCGGAAGACATGACAGCCGATATCTGTGTCAGGATATCGACACAGTACTTGTCGTCCTCGACCATCCGGCCAATGCCGCGGACCTGACCCTCGATCCGCCGCAGGCGGGCCAACAGTTTGGCCTTGTCCGCCGCGTAGGATTCGCTATGGTCCGGGACGCAACAGCTATCGCCCTCGGCAACGATCTCATCGGGAACTGACACATCAGCAACCATATCAGGTCGCTCCTTTCCTCGGAAACATTTCAGGGCAGTGATGCAGAATGCCTGTCGCATTCCAGGCAGTCATCCTTTAGCGGCCCATAACCAGTATGACCGCTCGCCAGCCTCATGGCGAGATAGGGGCCGGGGGTATAGATTACTCCCTGCCGAGCGCCCGCTCGATCGCCTTGGCCGAGAGCTCGCACCGGTCGATCGCATCTTCAAGCAGGGCGTAGATCTCCTTCCATCGCAGCACATCGAGCGGCTCAATTTCACCGGTAAAGAGCGAGCGATATCCGGCCTCCCAGAGCGCGTCCCCTTCTCCCTCATATTCGTGAATGCGTGCGACGTAGGGACGATACCCCGTTCCACCGCCCATGTAGGAGACGAGCGAAGCCACCTCCCGCGTCGTCTTGGCGAGAACGACGGTCATCTCCCGGGCGATTGGTGTCGCCTGACGAACACCGGAAAGCACGGCCAGCTCTGCCGCGCCCTCGGCGGAATCGACGATCTCATCGATCTCCAGCGCGATCTGCCGGATCACTGCCCCCGGCAGCGGCGGTATATGGCCCTTCTCCAGGCGAAGGAGTAGATCATGCGTATTCGCATCGGCACGATGCTCAATGGTGTCCAGAGCTTCAAAGGTCGATTGTGTAATCTCGTCACCTGCAAAGAGCTCGACCAACGCATCCGCTGCTTCTACGGTGAACGCGGCGGCACGCTCGAACAGGACCAGAAATGTCGGATCTACCTTACGTCCCCATCTCATGCATGTTCTCCTGTACACCAGCGCGTGCGGCCCGTTCCAGATAATGCTGTGAGAAAATAATCGCACACGCAGTTCCGGCAACAGCATGAACATCCCGGCCCAACCTCGCGATCCGGGATGCACCGAAAGGACCAAAACGTCATGGGGGAATCGAACATTGTCGTCGCGACTTTCGAGGATGAGAGCAAAACCTACCAGGCATTCTCCGAGATCAAGCACGCTGCCACAGAGGGAAAGCTCAAAATCCAGGGCCTGACGATCATGCATCGGTCGCTCGAAGGCCGGTTCGAGGTCCGTGATGCCGCCATGAAGCCCTATGGCGGTGCCGTTGCCGGTGGCCTGATTGGCGCACTTGTCGGGTTGATGGGTGGCCCTCTGGGCATTCTTCTTGGCTGGGGCGCAGGATCGCTGATCGGGGGGTTCCGCGATGCGAAGGAGCTCATGTCCGACCGCACGCTGATCCAGAGATTAACCGAGGATATGTCTGTGGGCAGCACGGCATTGGTCGGGGAGGTCGAGGAGACCGACGAGAATCTGGTTAACCGGATAATCCGGAAGCTCGGTGGGGAGGTGTTGCGCCGCCCAACGGCGGAAGTCGAGGCCGATATTGCTGCCGCCGAGAATGCGCAGGAGTCCGCCGCGCGTGAGGCGCACCGGGTCATGAACAACGATCGTGACACCCGTGGCCAGTCTCGCCCCACCGCCGGAGATCGCGATGGCGTCTAAGGGTGCTACTTACTTGCAAGCATCGTAAACCGCTGGCCCCGGACTGAAATGTTCGGGGCCATCTTCTGCGCACAAAGGAAATGCTACCAATGCCCGATCGGGATCGTGTCTTCAAGGAGGCCCAGTCGGTTATTCGTACCTTCCTCCGGGAGATTAACGCGCAGGCACCCGGCCTGGTCACTGACGTTTACATCACTGGCTCCATCGCCCTGGGAGAGGCGCGTCCCGGGCAAAGCGATGTAGACATCGTGCTGGTACGCCCAGATGACGTCGACGATGCAATTGTCATCCGGGCTTTTGAGCCAATACTCGCGTCTCTCCGCGAGACCCATCCCCGTCCACCGCTCGACGGGATCGTGCTCAGCCGGTCCGACCCGCCCATGCCTTGGACGAGGTCAAGGGGAATCGGGCGGTCATCTTCGAGAACCGGGGGCAACTATCAGTCGGCGGAAGCGCGCGCAACCCGATCACATGGCAGACCCTCCGCCATTGCGGCATCACGTGGAGAGGCGTCCCGATTATCGAGATCGACCTCTGGCAAGATGCCGAACGGCTCTCCGCATGGACGCACCAAAACCTGGAGGAGTACTGGAGACCCTAGCTTGAGAGGAGCGAAGGACTGTTCTCCTGTGGCAGGATGTGGTCCCTCTGGCCGGATTTCGCTGAGTGGGGCGTGCTGGGAGTAACCCGCCTGCATGCCACCATCACGACCGGCACCGTCATCTCTAAACACGGGCAGGCGCCTACGCGCTGAGGATCTTTACGGAGCGGTGGCACCGCGTTGTCCACGAGGCGATGCGGATCCGCGAAGGAGACAGGGAAGCGTCTCCGCTCTACCAGAGCCGGTTCACTCGCCGAAACGACTGCCGGGCATTCATCGACATGGTGATCGAGGACGCGAGACGGATGGCTGAGGGATGATCGGGTGGGCTGTAACTCCACCTGCGCATTGGTCGTCCTTCGGCATTGAACCTGTCTGCCGCTTTACGCCTCGGTCAGGTGGCGCAGCATGACATCGAACACATCGGTCGCGGGGAGAGTCTCCTCCGGTAGCAGATCAGGTCGCGAGCTGATCAGCATCGGCCCGTCTTCCACTTTCTCATTGGGAATGCCGTGGGAGCCCTTCACGTAGCTTGCATCCAGCGGCACGATCTCCATCAGATACCGGAACCCGAGCTTCTTCCTTGCCAGCGCCAAACCGGCCCTGGCCTTGACGTATTTGTCAGCCGGATCGAAGAAGAGCTCCGCCGGGTCGTATCCGGGCTTCTGGTGGATATCGACGGTTCGGGCGTAATCCGGCGCCTTCGCATCATCCACCCAGTAGTAATAGGTGAACCAGGCATCTGGCTCCGCGAGAGTGACGAGTTCGCCTGAACGGGAGTGATCCAGGCCCATCTCCCGCTTGCCGTCTTCATCCAGCACGCGTGCAACACCATCCGTCTCCTCGAGCACCTGCTTCACCTCGTCGAGGATTGCCGGATTAGTGACGTAGATGTGGGCAATCTGGTGATCGGCAACGGCAAAGGCCTGACACGTCCCCACGTCGATCATCTCGCGACCCAACTCCTCACGCCAGGAGAGCCAGCCTCGCTCGCGAAAGACGCGGTTCAGGTGAACCGGCTTCGAAACCGGCATGATGCCGTACTCCGACACCAGCAGCACCCGTGCGCCGGTCGCCTCATAGAAATCGATCAGGTCGCCAGTGACCTCATCGATCTCCCGCAAATCCCTGGCGATATGGGTGAGGTCGGGACCGTACTTCTGCAGGCAATAGTCGAGATGCGGCAGGTAGATCAAGGTCAGGGTCGGGCTGAACCGGCGTTCGAAGATCTTTGCGGCGTCGGCAATCCACTTGCTGGAGACGATCGAGGCGTGCGCTCCCCAGAAGGTGAAGAGCGGGACCGGTCCCA
>JAUJLY010000144.1 GCA_030447145.1 Thermomicrobiales bacterium | reverse complement strand
ACCCGGTTGCCGAACGGATCGGTGACGTAGAAGCGATCAAAGCCGGGGAGCAGTTCGTCATCGACGATCGCAATTCCGGCGGCCTCGAGCCGACCGCAAACGGCGTCGAGATCCTCAACCTGATAGGCGACATGCGCCTTGCTCGCCGGGACGAAGTGGCTATCCACACCGAGATGCAGCTGCAGGTTCGGGGTTTGGAACCAGACACCGCCCCGCCTGGCCAGGTTCCCGGGCTTCGGTATCTCCGTCAGGCCCAGAAGGTCACCATAGAACCGGCGCGCCTCCTCCTCACCATCACGAGGAATTGCGACCTGTACATGGTGGATACGCGTGCTAGAGGCTGTTATGCACTTCCAGGACACTCAACACGGGGAGGGCTTGCTGCCACATGAGCATGGTAAAGGCCACCAGATGAAAACCCTGCAGCACCGTGGCTAACCGCTCCTGATCCCGTGCCAGGCGTCGGAACCGGCTCAACCAGCCGAAGTCGCGCTCGACGACCCACCGCCGCGGCAACAGGACGAAGCCGCGCGTGACGTCGGGCAGCTTGACTACCGCCAGGGCGATGCCACACTCCGCGGCGGCTTGGCGTAGCGCCTCCCCGGTATACCCTTGGTCGACGTAGGCCAGGGTCACGGTCTCCCCGGTCGTCGCCTGCACGGCGTCGGCCAGCGCCTCGACCTGTGCCCGGTCCTGGGCGTTGGCGGGGGTGACGTGCACCGCCAGCAGTTGCCCCAGCGTATCGACGGCGAGATGGACCTTGGTGCCCTTGCGCCGCTTGGCGCCGTCCCACCCGGCCCGCGGCCCGCTTTCCGGCGTGCTTTGCAGGGTGCGGCTGTCCAGGGTGATGGCACTGGGCGGGGCGGGGCGGCCCTCGCCGAGGCGGATCAGCACGCGCAGGTCGGCGATAATGGCCTCGAACACGCCCGCATCCAACCAGCGCCGGGTGTGCTGGTACACGGCATGCCATGGCGGCAGGTTGGTGGGCATGAATCGCCATTGCAGCCCCGTGCGGGCGATGTAGCGCAGCCCGTTGAAGAGTTCGCGCAACGGGTGCTTGCGTTGCGGGGCGTCTTCGCGCATGAGCGTCGGATAGGGGGCCAGGAAGGCCCACTCCTCATCCATGACATCGGAAGGGTAGCGGGGGCGGGGTGGCGTATCCATGCACCAGAGCGTACGACGCCCCACCCCACAGTGCATAACACGCTCTAGTCACGATCGATGTAGTAGGTCATGCTCTGGAGCGCGGAGACCGGATCGATCTCCCGAACCGTGACGTGCTCCGGCACCTTGAGGATGACTGGCGCGTAGTTGAGGATCGCCTCAACGCCGCCCTCAACCATCAACTCGGCGGTCTCCTGAGCATGGATCTTGGGCGTTGCGATGATGCCGATCTTGATCCCCTCGCGCTGCATCGTCTCTACCAGATCATCAATCGGCCGGATCTCGAGATCGTTGACCTGCTCGCCGGAGCGATCCGCATGGCGATCAAACAGGGCAACAATCGAGAAAGATGACGGGCTGAATCCGCGATAATTGGCGATGGCATGCCCTAGCTTGCCCATGCCACAGAGCGCAACCGGCCACTGTCGATCCAGCCGGAGGATACGGTCGATCTCCTTCGCGAGGAAGGCGATGTCGTAGCCCTTGCCCTGCTTGCCGAACTTCCCGAAATAGGAGAGGTCCCGGCGAATCTGCGCCGCTGTCACACCAATCAGTTCGGCCAACTCGTCAGACGAAACAGAACCGATCTCGCGATCGGTCAGTCCCTTCAGTGTGCGGACGTAGATTGGCAACCGGCGAATCACGATATCGGGGATGGCCGATGCATCAGATTCATATGATTCCGACAACCGCGATAGTGATCCTGGTACGGGTTCGAGGAGCGAGGCCGCTGACCGATTGCCGTATCGATCGTCGAGTGCTGACCCCTGTCCTGAGATTCGATCGGACTTCCCGTTGATTCCTGGTGAATTGCTTGTCATGTTCTTCCCGGGGCACTCGCTGCGGACACCAGGTTACGGGACACATGCTTGCCGCTGGCGATGATCCCTCTATCGAGCACGTCGTATGGCAAGGATTCCCCTCGTTCCATGTTCGTGCTGTTATTCACAATTATAATCCGAGGAAGCACAGGACCTGCAAGGCCGTGATGGGCCGAACTGTATACAGTATGGACGACCACAAAAGGAGATCATCGGGGCAACAGGAGTTGTGTATTGGCCCGCAGAGCTAATCAGCTTCCCAGAACACCCGCTGGAACTCGGAGCTATCGTAATACCCCACCACACTGACGATCTTGCCGCCGGATACGCGGATGATCGCAACCTGTTCGGAGATGCGCTCCCGCCCCTGCTGGGCGGAGTATTCACGAATAACGAACTGCACCGATCCACGATCCGGTGCCGCAATGACGTCAGTCACGTCCCAGTGCGCATTCGGATAGGAAGAGACAACGGTACCGAAGTAGGCGACGATCTCGTCCGCAGGACGGATAGGTGCGCTGTGGGGATGGGCACGGAAGGTTGCGTTTGCCGCCAGCGTGTTGCGCAACCGTCGCGGGTCCCGTGCATCGAGCGCGAGAAAGAACTCGCGCCCCAGCGCCTCAACAATCTCGGTCTCGGAGAGGCCGGAAGCGCTGTGTCGTGAGGAATCCACATTCGCCTCCTGGCTATTGAGCAAAGGTGCTTGAACGATAACGAAGGGGAGCAATCATGAGGCCGATCAGCCCTTCATCGACTGGGGAACGAGCTTGATCAGGTCGTCGAGGGGAGCCTTCTGGATCTCCGCCAGACCCTCACGAGCACCCGTTTCGGTCAGCAACTGATCGATGGCGCGCAGGTATCGGTAGTCGTGCTCCGCGAGGCCCTCCGCCAGCTGGCGGATCGTGGCGTTCCGGTGAACGCGGCTGAACCCCTTGCGGTCCCATGCCTCGTCTGGCAGGTTGCGCAGAAGCGAGCAAGTACTCTGCCGCAGGCGCCGGAAGTTTGACATCAAGACAATCGGGGAATGCTCGGCATCGGAAACCTGGCGGGCAGCACTGGGACGATAGTCCGGGATCGTATCCAAATCGGGCGTCTCCTGCGATGCAATGACGTACATCTTGGGATAGACGTACTGCTCATAGTCCCGCATGGCAAGCAGGAGGTCTTTGACCGTCGGTTCACCCCGGTAGCGCGAGCGGACCAGCGGGCCGGGTTCGTGGATCGGTGAAAGCCAACGGGACAAATGATTGATGGTGAAATGCAGCCGGATGATCAGCGCATTGTTGTCCAGCGAGCGAATCGCCTCCAACTGCTCGGCACTCACCGGTGCATCGACATCAACGTATCCGGACCCCATGCGCATGCCACCTGCCCTCTTGCCTGGAAAGTTTCCTGTTCGTCCCCGCAGCGCGCTGGCCCACCTGCTCGGGACCACCCACGTACGGATCGTGGTGCGACTCCGAAGAGTATTATCGCACGGCCCGCGCCGAGGCCATTACCCCAACGCCTCCCGTATTTCGTCCAGATGCCTTGCGTCCTGCCGGGTCAGGTTGCCCATCAGCCACATCAACGTGATCTCGCCATCTGATGGCAGGACCGCCGTACGCTGCCACTCATCGTCATCCAGATCGCGTAGACGCTCGACCAGGCTGCACCGCAGATCCGTGAATTGACGAACAACCTCATGTCCATCCTGAGTGCCGTATTCGTGCTCGATGGCCCAGAGCGAATCGTCATATTCCTCCAGCCCAGGGCGGTCCTCCTCCAGCATGCGCCGGGCACGCTCCCTGCTGATTTCCTCCCAGTCCCGAAGGTGATCCACGAACCCAGCCCCGTCGAACACATCAGCAAAGAGACTATGGAATCAAGGATTTCGTTGCTCGTCGTAGAGGACAGTAGTAAGTTTTGAGGGGCATGCTTCCCTTTTGCTTCCCTCTCGGTTCTGATTGGCATGTCGTGGACCTGATACATACCTACCACAACGTTCCCACAATCGTTCCTTCCCAACGCATTTACTTAGGGGAATGGGAACCGGGAACGATATGCGATTGAGCGACCCATCGATCACTTGATGCATGTTCCGACGGCGCCGGTCTATGCGAGACTGAAGATGCACTCGCACCGGTTGCGCCCGGTGTCAGGTGTCTCACCCTCGACCAGGTTCGTCCTGGTCGGGGGCTTTTTGTCTGCCATCACCGGAGGGCGACGCCATCGCCTTCTTGAACCGCTCTAATTCCTCAATCTCGAACCGGCGGTGGCCACTTGGCATGCGTAATGTTGGGAGAATGCCCTCATCTGCCCACTTGCGCAACGTATTCTGATGCACCCCTAACCGGCGAGCTGCTTCAGATATCCCTACGATGTTTCGCCCTGTCATTGCTACACCCCTTTCAGTCGGTGTATCGTCATAGTAGTAGATATTGGAAGATTGTATGAGAATAACCCTTGCATATGCTGTTAGATTTTGGTAGAATTATCTATCACGGATGAGACGCCTGATACCGATCAACCGGGCCGGCGGTGGCGCAACACCCCGGCAAGCAGAGGGAGTATCAGTCATGGTCACAGCGATGAAGCCGCGAGCGAACACCCCGGAGCGGTGGCAGGCGGCCCTGCAACGAGCGCAATCCGAAGGCGTCCAGGTGAGGCAACTGGCGGGGTGTGGCATGTGGATCAGCACCAGTGCCTCGGACGCCACCGTTGCCTATGAAGTCACGCCATGGGCCTGTGAATGCCACGCGGGACAGTTCGGTGACCCGGTCTGCAAGCATCGGGCGAACTTACTGGAGAAGCTCGGAAGGCTCTACCTTGACCCCGAATCCGATCCCGCCGCATCGGCCACCTGCACGGCATGCAACGGACGCGGGCGCACGCCGAGCACGGAGCTCTACATGGGCCGGCGCCTGGACATCCTCGCCACCTGCTGGCATTGCCGGGGCATGGGGCACATCCAAGCCGCCGCCTAGTCGATCATGGGGGGTCGGGATGCCGGCCCCCTCCACCACACAGGAGAGCACCGCCATGAGCACGCACGACCACGAGCGAAGCATCAGCACCGAAGCGGCCTTCACCGTAAGGAACGAGGCCGGCGAGCGCGTCGAGGTCCATCGGGATCTCTTGATCTGGGAGACTGCTGGCGGTGAGTGGTTCGTCGCTGTGACCGAACCTAACCAGGACGATCCTGAGGGAGATGCCTTGGCCGGGGACATGATCTCAGTCCCGGACGAGGCGGCCGGGGTGTTTGACGATCTGTTCACGCGGATCGCTGACCCTGTCAGATTAGGGACCAGAACGCGCTAGGATCGCCCACACGCAATGGGAACAAGCAACGGGACCTAAAACTCGGGGTCCCGTTGCTTGTGTGCTGGGAGAGTCAGTGCTGGAACTAAGATGCGGGAGTGCCCACTTCGGGCGTACCGCATGGTGCGTCTATGTCTACGGGCGATGCGTCAGGCGATACTGCGGCTGTCGCGATGACGGCGGCGATCTCTTCGGCGATCTCAGGCGATGCGCCAGGGGATGCCACTGGCGTCGCACATGCGGCCATTCCACCTCCCTCAGGTGCCTCCACTGAACCTGTTCCACCTTGAGCCGCTGCGACAACAACGCCACTCCCGACAACCAGGGCGAACGCGACGATCAGGATCATCCGATACATAAGAACCTCCCTCAGTGAACCCAGTGCGGGCAGTCCCCGCACGTCCCTCAACGCGGTCCTTGGGCCACGCAACGGAAGCAATCGACACGGCTCTCGATACCTTCGGGGGCCGTCGTCGTGTCCAGTCCCAAAGCACCATGCGTCATCGGGCCGTAGAGGGCTGGATGAGCATCACCATTGCGCAAATTGCGTAGATCTCCGGCGTTGGGAGAGGTCCGAATCCGTCAAATTACGGATAGACGACACCCCTCCGCTCCGCCATACTGCGTACAGAACCTGGTGAACTTATCTATGGGATGCGGATAGATACGTGTTCGCGTGCCACCACGTTGCTATCCGGAACCTTAACCGGAGTTGTCTATTGTCGAATGACGCGTTTGCGAAGGCTCGTGCCAACGCTCCTAGCCTTGTGTATTCGCTTATATGTAAAAGGGATGGTTCGAACATGCGACACGTTGTCCTGGCACTGTTTACCCTGTCTTCAATGACCTTCGGCATCACGACATCCGCTAGTGCGAGTGGGCCCAATTGTGGAGATTATCAGTACCAGGAAGACGCTCAGGCTGTCTACAACGCAGACACTAGCGATCCCAATGGTTTGGACGGTCCTCCGGGCCCGACATCGGCTGGCGTCCCGGGTGTGGCGTGTGAGTCGCTTCCCAGCCGAGGTGGCGCAGCTCCGGTGCAGGAGGCGCCCCAGGCCCCAGTTCAGGAGGTACCGGCAGCTCCGGTTCAGGAACCCGTACCTGCTGCTCCAGTGTCGAATCAGGAGCCGCCAGCTGTTCAAGCGGCTGTCCAGGACCCTCCAGCCGCTCCCGCACTAATTGCCCAGAGTGCATCCGGGTGTGCCGCCTTTGACGCATGGGAATGGGCCCAATCCGTCTTTGAGTCTGACCCTCAGAAGTACGACGCGCTCGATCCCGACAATGATGGAAAAGCCTGCCCAGAGCTGCCGGCAGGATTCGCGCCGGCCTTCTGGGCCGACAAGATCCCGGAGGATGTGCAGGAGGCGCAGATCGTCCGGATCGTCGATGGCGACACCTTCGACGTCTTGATCAATGGCGTTTCGAACCGGGTGCGGATCTACCGGGCCGATACACCGGAGACCCAGAACGAGCAGCACTGTGGCGGCTCGGAAGCTACCGCCTTTGCGGAGTGGGCACTCTCCTTCAATGACAAGCCAGGTAAGGTCTACATCGAGAAGGACACCACTGAGAAGGACCGGTACGGCCGCGAGTTGGGCTACATCTGGTTCGAGTCTGGTGGCCAGCCGTATATGCTGAACCACGTCCTGATCAACAACGGCTATGCCGAGGACGTGGATTACGGGGATCGCAAGTACGACCAGCAGTTCAAGGACGCGGCAGCATTCGCTGATCGGCACGACCTGGGCGTCTGGGGATTGTGCGGGAGCTTCGGGCTTCCCCTGGCAGCACCAGC
>JAUJLY010000143.1 GCA_030447145.1 Thermomicrobiales bacterium | reverse complement strand
TCCCCAGCCATCTACTCGACGAGTGCCTCCAGGTTGGCCGCCAGTGCGCTGGGGTCGGTACCTGAACGCAGGAACGCGCGCTGACGGCCATCCGGATCGATCACGTAGATTGCGTCGGTATGACCCTGGCCATAGTCGCTGACCGGCGTGCTAGTTTCCGATCGGGTGGTTTCCGGGCTCGCCTGGTCATGATGTGGAGTCCCGGGAGCCGGTTGTTCCGGTTGTTCACCGGCATAGATCCCGTAGGCCTGCCAGACCGGTTCGAGCACTTCTCGCTCACCTCGCAATGCATACCAGTTGGGATTGTCAGCAAGACCATGGAGCGCAGAGAACTCCTGAAGGGCCGCTTGGGTATCACGCGTGGGATCAAGCGTCACGGCAATCAACACCACGTCGTCCTGCGTTTCCTCGCGCAGCAACTCATAGGTGGTACCGAGATTCCTGGCAATCGCGGGACACACATCGGGGCAATTCGTGTAGATGAACGTCAACACGACGGCCTTACCACGAAAGTCACTCAGGCTGACCGTCTGTCCACGCTGGTCGGTGAGCGTGAAGTCCGGCGCGGGTTGCTTGTCGAGATCGGTCCCGACCAGTGTTACCTCACCGCTTCCCCAGACGGCCAGCACCACGAACAGCACGAGCATGACACTCGTGACGGCGAATAACGGCAACAGATAGCCACGAAGCCGGGAGAGACCCCTCCTGCGGGTGCCCTTTGCGTTGCTGACCACCTTATCCTCCATGGCTGAAACCTTGACCTCCACCGTACGGGTTGACTGATGAGAAAGAAGGTGCAGCAGACAAGAACCCGGACCGGATGCCTTGGGGAAGTGACCTCCCGGATAGGCAGGTAAGGCACTATCGACCAAGGGAGAGGACGATCCTCATCACATCGCGCCGGCTCCTGGAAGACATGGTCGAGTGCGGTCAGAGCTGGCCGGCGGCCGCGACTACCGCTCCTGCCTCCCGGACACCTTGCCTCCAGATCCTCGTGACATGTCCGTGCCCCCTCGCCCTCCAAGTCTCTCACTCGGAATCCGGCAGGATCTTTTCCGCTCGCTTGATGATCTCCTCTTTGTCGATCGCAGCCAGAACGATGTCGCGGACGATGCCCTCCTCATCGATCAAGATGTGGGTGGGGAAGTTGGCGATCGGATAGGCCGTACCCGTGTCGAGACGGTTCGGGTCGGAGGCGATCGTAAAGGTGACATCATTGAGCACTGCAAAGGCAGCCGCGTCCTCTGCCGGCTCATTGAGTGAGACGGCAAGCCAGACCAGTCCTTGGGGTCCCAGCTTCTCTGCGTACGCGGCCTCAATATCCGGCATTTCGGCGCGGCACGGTGGACACCAGGATCCCCAGAAGTTGAGCCACACGGGCTGCCCACGAAAATCCGAGAGGCGTACCCGCTCGATCTGGCGTCCTTGCAGGTCGATGACGCTGATGCTCACATCCGGGGCAGGCTCTCCAACCTTTGGCAGGAGGGAGGCGTTCACGCCCCCCTGGCCGAGTTGTTCGAACCCCTGGGTGCCACCCACAAACCAGGCCGAGGCGGCAACCACCATCACGATCGCGAGCAGGGCGACAATGAGGAGGCGTCGGGACTTCGCTTCGAGACGCTCAAATTCCTCGTCCTCACCACCGTCGGCGGCCTCAGGCGGAACCTTGGCTTGCATGCGCTACCTCAGGCATTGCACTAACTCCCGAACCGTTTGTCGCGCGGCTCCCGTTGCTGGGCGGCGTCGCCTCGGCAGCATGGAGTGCGGTCAGCTCGGTTTGGATCATCGCCAGCTGGCCCTCAAGAGACGCAATACGCTCCTCCCGCGAACCCTGGGTCTCTCCAGCTTTCGATGTGCTACACCCTGCCTTCCGCATCCCGACCATACAGAAGACCATCATCACCGGACAGGCGAGGAAAAGCAGAAAGGGTAATGCCGCTACTAGAAACTCCATCGTCGTCTCCATCCCGCTCACGAATAAATCTTACACAATGTAGGATATAAAGTGCGGGGATGGTGTGTCAAGGAATGATGTGCCGCGGTGCCCTGTATTCGGAGCTGGAACTACCTAGATCAGCCAGTAGAGTAGCGTATCGTGGAGTCCGACCATCACCAGCACGACGCCCGCGAGCACGGCAAGGACGCGCTGAGCGTGACCCACCTGCTGCACATAGCCACGCAGGGATCCACCGCCGATTGAAAGCACGCTGAGGATCGTTACCAGCGGGAGCGCCGTGCCGAGTGCGAAGAGCGCGGGGTAGACCAGCCCTTCCGGCCGCGAGAGTGCTAGCGGAATGAGGAGTCCGAAGAAGAGGGCAAAGAGGGTTGGACAGAAGGCAAAGCCGAACGCTACCCCGAGCAGGAAGGGCGTCCCCTCTCCCCGGCGTCGCAGCGTTTGTCGGAGCCGCATGGCCAACCCGTGTCCCGGTGCCCAGGAGAAGCGGAGGACCCCGATCATGCCAAGTCCGATGACCATCATCAGGGGACCAAGCACCTTCCTCGCAGCCACGAAGATCGGGATGGAGAGTTCCGAGAGGCTAGCCCCCACTGCCACCGCCAGGAGCCCGAGAGAGGTATAGACCAGGGCTTTGCCGGCCAGATAGGACAAGGTCGCTCTCCACCGAGGGCGTCCGGCCTCGGTGCGGCCCAGGACGGCGATCATTCCAACGCTCTGAGTAAGCTGACACGGGGCCGCTGCACCAAGGAGACCAAGCAGCACTGCGCTTATGACCGGGATACCGACCCGTTGGTCGAGCAGCAGGACATCGGTTGTCACGCGGGCGCTGAGCGAGCTCATGAAGACGTACCAGTCAAGGATCACGTCGCGCAGCATTGTCCTCGACTTTCCTCAGTGGCCACCGGTGCAAAGCGCGCACACGATCTCAACCAGGTTCGCCGATGCGGCAAGATCGATGGTGGTCATGATGATGACGAGAGCGAGTCCGACGCTGGCCACAACGGGCCCGACGGGGATCTCTGGCATGAGGTTCCGTCCGCTGAGGTGGGCGATGCGGGCCTCCGTCGCGGTCAGCCAGGCCGCGCCGGCCACGGGTACTGGGGGTACGTCGAGCACGGCCAGCATCGCGCCCGCAAGCGCCCCGCGCGGGGCCACAGCGAGCGCTGCACTGTCTGCCGCCAACTCGATCCGTGCCTCCTGGCGCCGTCGGAGTGCGGGAGCCACCGGGAAGATAAATGCCGCCGCCGTCAGCGCGTGAAGGACAAGGTAGCGCAGAGGATCGCGGCGAAGAAGATGTTGGCGTTCGTGAGCGAGCACCGCAAGCAGTTCTTCATCATCCAGTTGGCTGACCAATGCTGCCGTGACGGCAATACGCGGGCGGATGAACCCATAGCAGCAGGCGGCTGGCTTCTCCCATGCCAGGTACGTCAGCTGATCCCCGATCCCCAAGTCAGTACCGATCCGGAGAAGGCGGGTCGGCAGCGGCAGCGCGCTCTGCCGCACCCGCCTGTTGAAGCGGCGGGTACCAACCAGGCCGGTAACGCCTGCCCACGTGCCAGCCAACAGCGTGAGCCCGGCAAGTAACAGTACGAACACCAGTGGAAGTGGCGGAGCGTGGAAGGTCAACAGGGTGAGAACGGGATATTGGTCGCACAATGTGCGGTAGGCACGTGCGACAGGAAGAAGTGGGTCTGGGTCGACGGCAAGGAATGCGACGATCGATCCAGTCACCAGCGCGGCGGCCCCACTGGGACCGTGCTGTAGGCGTGGGAGGAGACGTTTCGATCGCATCACTGCCGTCCCTTTCGCTCACGCACCAGCCGCTCGATCTCATCGAGATAGGTAGGATCAACTGCCTCTGCTGCCTTCACGAGCTGGGCGAGCCCGTGCTGGCCGAAGTCCCCGACCAGACCGTTTGCCACACTGGCGGCAACGCGGTCCAAAAAGACCTCACGACTCTCTGTCGCACGATAGCGAAAGGCACGCGCACCCGTCGATTCCCGGGTGAGCAGCCCCTTCTCAACAAGGCGATTCGTCACCGTCAGCACGGTCTTGTAGTGGGCACCAGGATCGAGTGCGTCACAAATCTCCTTGCCAGTCGGCGTTCCAAGCTGCCAGACCGCCTCCATAATCCGTGCCTCCAGCTCCCCCAACACGCGGGTGAGCCCGAGGCCATCGAAATTGAAGCGGTGAATGTTCATACCCAGACCTCATACTTTCGCGCTCGACCTACGAGCGCCACGTCACACCACCGTCATCGCTGCGGTACACGGCACCCGCGTCACTTACGAAGAGTACCTGATCCGGGTTGGTTGATGGCACCGTAAGGGCGATCACCGGCACTCCCTGCGGCTCAAGTGCCGTCCAAGTCTTCCCCCCGTCGGTACTCTTCTCCAGTCCGTTCGGTGTGCCAGCGTAGATCATTTGCGGATCGCTGGCAGGAATGGCAAGGCTGATGATTTGACCGCTCGGTTGAGCCGGGAGTGGTGACCACGTTGCCCCCTGGTCAGTGCTCTCCAGCAGACCCGCTCCCGTTGCTGCGTAGAGCGCTGATCCATCGGAGGCAAGCGCGAGGTGCATGCCGCCGCCCGGGGGTTGAGCAGGCAGCGCGGCCCACGTCGTCCCTCCGTCCTGCGAGGTGAAGATGCCGGCACCGACAACGAAGGCGTAGAGACGCTGGGGGTCGCTTGGGTCCTGGGCAAATCCATGGATATCAGTGCCGGGGAGATTGTGCGAGACGGGCTGCCAGCTTTGTCCACTGTCACGGCTAACCTGGAAGACATCGTGGCCGGTCGCATACAGAGTCTCCGGAGCCCCGGGACTGGCGGTCAGCTGCATGGCATCGGCGTTACGAAGCTCGCCATCTTCCCAACTGAACCCGCCATCGTGGCTTTCTTTGACCCCGGAATGACTGCCAAACAAGATGTGCTCAGGATCTTGAGGGTCAACAAGGAGGGAGTGAAAATCAGGCGTATCCAGCGTCGAGATTGGCTGGACGTTGCCAGCGGTGCCCACCCCACTTCCCGAGGACGACATTACCGACCATACCCCGAGGCCGAGGAGAACAACCGCCAAGATCGTGAGCGGGACCGCCCACAGAGACCAAAAAGACGGTTTCTCGCCACTCGCTGCTCTTTGTCGCTTCGGAGAATAGGCGACGGCTCTGGTTGTCGCTCTCTGTTGTCGGGCCTTGGCCACCACGCTCGCCTTTCGACATGAATCCGCTACACCGATGTGCTATCTCTAGTAATCTTACACGACGTAAGCATTGGCGTCCAATGATGGGACCTGTCACGCGCGACCCCGCCTGCTCTGAGATGATCGCCATGATCATCAGGGATGTGCCGACCGGAAGGCGCAGGGGGCAACCGAGGTCCAGGGTCAAACAAGGTGCCGTCAGATCGATCACAGAAAGCGAGGAACAGGCAATTGAGGAGATCAGAACACCGAGAGCATCGATTTAATCAATTGGTGTAAGAATCTTTTCCTAAGGGTTGTGACGTGCTGCATAACCACCCGCCCGGCTCCCCATGCATGGTCGCTGGGTCCGTAGTCCAGCGCCCGATCTCGATCACATTGGGAACCGGCGTGTCGTCGAAGATGACCTGCTGCCCCGTTTGCTCGCGGATGATCGCCGCCATATGAGAGGTGTCACCTGCCAGTGACGCGACATCGTAGGCGGCCTGCGCGCCCTCTGACCAGTCGTCCGGGAAGATGGTCACCATCGTCCCCAGGCGCCGGGGCGAGAGCACCAGCTTATCCAGTCGCGCCTGCAGCCGTCCCTGTCACATCGGACATCTCCCCCTATCAGACCGGTGCTTCCCGCCCTGCCTTCGCGGCAATACGCCCCAGTCATGCCCGTTCATCTTCGTCCAGCGTTGCGACAAAAGTCTGCCCGGCCGGAAGCGCCTTCGCCCGGAGGGCGAGCTGTTCCAGAACCTCGAGATCGTCCAGCGAGAGCTGAGACCAGGCGATCGGGGAGGGCCATCGCGGTGGTGCCCATGCCAAGAGCCGATCAATACGCGTTCGGAGCTGCTGCTGGGGCATGACGGTCACCTCTCGTGAGAGTCCTAGACACAGTCCCAAGGGATACCCTCCAGGAAGATGATCTGCACCGGTGGAACGGCACGGCCGCAGTCGGGGCACCGATCGGACCGGCTCCGTCCCCCGAAGCTGTCCTCGATGACGACGCCATGCCAGAGCCGGCAGGTGGCACATCCCAACGGTTGGCGACTCTCCATCACCTGGACCCGCTTTCCCAGGCGCTTCACTGCATTGCTCCAAGCGCGTCCATTTCCTCCCGGAGCACTTCTGGGGAGATCCCGTCCTTCGCCGCGAAATGCTGGATCATCGCTTCCAACGTCGTGAGCCCATACCGCTGGCACTCCGCCAGCATCGCCTCGGTGTCTGCCATCAATTCGTCCACCTCAACGCCCATCTCTGGTGCACTGGTCTTGGCCATCGCCACAATAGTGAGGTGCTGCTGCGAGGCTTCCAGTCGCCCAAGACGGCGCTCCATCTGGTACTTCACCGGTGCTTTTCCTGCCCAACCATGGCCTCCAGGGCCGCCACTCGCTGCTCCAGCGTTGCCAGCTCCCGCAACTGCAGCAGCCGGCTCAACGTCGCATCGGCCGCCCGTACCCTGGTCGCCACAGGCGTTGCCGGATCGTTCATCGCCGTGGCCAGCGTTGCCACCGCCGTCCGTCCCAGGCGTACCAGCATTCGCGAGAGATCCTCCACCGCATCCGCCTCAGCACTGTGCACTGCCTGCACAAAGGCCGGTTGCTTCATCCAGCGGTAGAGGGTGGCCCGGTTCACACCGACCGACTGGGCAGCGATCGAGACATCCCCGGTCGCAAGGATGGCCTCTATGGCTTGACGCTGGCGGGAGGTCAGGGTGGTGGCTGTCGCATCGTGTCGCATGGCATTAGCTCGGTGGGCCGGCAGCCGGTGCGGTCCGGACCCACCTATGATGGTGGCGTGCGTAGTGCAATTTCGGCATGAGAGTGTCAAGGAAAAGCTCAAGGTCGGGTGCTGCTGGAGTGTCCATAGGCTCTGGCCTTTCCTTCATTTCTTCGTTCGTTCATTTACAAAAAAGACCGCTGGTCGAGCATCTCTGCCCGGTTCCAGCGGCCCATGTGTCCACCACTCAGT
>JAUJLY010000142.1 GCA_030447145.1 Thermomicrobiales bacterium | reverse complement strand
GGACAGAGTTATCAGGTACAGAGCGAGGAACTCGATTGCAGCCGCGGTTCAGGTGATTTCTGGGAGCCGCCCAGGGATTCATCAGGAGAATCGCTAGATGATGCAGGTAAGCCGAACGTGAAACTGCTTAAATTCTCCTCCCCACTGAAGCTCTTTTCACCAGCTCCTCCCCGACCGGCACTTGGGTTGGTCGGTATCAGCGGCAACATGATGTTTGCCAGCGGTGGCGGTGGAGGGGGTGACTATGATCCGGATGATTACGACGAGTATGACGACGAGCCGGAGCGGAGGCCCCGTGCCTCCCGCTCTTCCAGGGCATCCGGCGATGCGCGTGAGACCGTCGTGGGTCGCCCCCGGACCGCCCAATACCAGCCAGAAGAGAGGTATTGGACTGATTATCTGCGCATCGCCTTGCCGGTGATCGGCCTCCTGCTCATGATCGGCCTGCTCTGGTTCTGGGCGGATCGCTTGATCAATGACGATCCGGATGTGACAGAGCCAACTTCCCGTGAAGAGATCGGACTGGTCACGACTGCTGCTGCAACGGATCCTCCTGCCCAGATCGTAAGCACGCCTCCACCCGACGACACCACTGCACCAGGCGGAGTAACGGAGATGACGCCCGCCGCTGGTGCCGACACTTCCGGAGAGACGGGGGATACCCAAGCCGCGGACGAAACCGATCCGCCGGAGCCGCCAGCGGATACTGGTGGCAATACCTTCACCGATGGCGACACTGTCACCGCAACCGAACCGATTAACTTGCGACCCGACCCCAGTACGTCGGGGGATCCGATTGCAGTCCTTGAGGCCGGCGACACCCTGACCATCAATGGTGGACCAGAAGAAGGTGAAACCTACGTCTGGTGGGAGGTCGTCACCGAGGATGGCACCACGGGTTGGGTTGTCGAGGACTTCATCCAGCCTGCTCAGTAATTTCCTCGAGATAACAGGGTGAGGAAAGAAGGGAGGGATGCGTCGCCGCATCCCTCCCTTCTTTCCTGCGCCACCTACCTGTCCGGCGCGCGACCCTACGGTGGTCCGGCCGGCAAGGGTGCTATACTTTGCGGTGGCTCGGCCGACGCCGGGTTTACCCAATGACACACGTGTCGTGACCGGGTGTGGTGTGCCGAACGGGGACTTCCTGTACGGTCCTCACTCGGGTTGACCGGCGCGGAGGACCAACACCCAAAGGAAAGTCACATGGCAACCACAGACATCACGCGTCGCAATCCGCGTGTCAGCCTCAAGACGCTCCTTGAAGCAGGCGTGCATTTCGGTCACCAGAAAAACCGCTGGAACCCGAAGATGAAACCCTACATCTTCACCGAGCGCAACGGTATCCACATTCTCGATCTTCAGCAGACGGTTCCAATGCTGGAGAGAGCGCATGAAACCGTTAGCGAGATGACCTCCAGGGGCGGTCACATCCTCTTTGTCGGAACAAAGAAGCAGGCCGCGGAGATCGTCAAGCACGAGGCGGAGCGCAGCGGCCAGTTCTACATCAACCGGCGCTGGCTCGGTGGAACACTCACCAATTTTGTCACGATCAAGAACCGGCTTCGTGTTCTGAAGAACCTGCAGTCCGAGAAGGAGCGCGGAGAGTGGGACTACCTGCCGAAGCAGGAGGCTTCCCGCAAAGAACTCCAGCTCGACAAGCTGGAGCGTACTCTTGGCGGTATGCGCGATATGACCCAGCTTCCGGGGGCTATCTTCATCATTGACCCCAAGCGCGAGCATCTCGCTGTCCACGAAGCTACCCGTCTCGGTATCCCCACGATTGCCATGGTCGATTCGAACAGCGACCCTACACCAATCACATACCCGCTGCCGGCCAATGACGACGCCATCCGATCGCTTCGCCTGATCACTGCTGGCATCGCCAATGCGGCCATTGCAGGCCGCGCGGAGCGTGAGAGCATTCATGCGGAGGACGAAGGCTTTTCTGACGCAGTTGCAGCCCAGGATGCCGCTGCTGGCGCCGCCGAGAAGGAGCGAGACTCCGAGGGCGACGAGTAACGCCATCGGGCAGGTGTAGACCGGGCCGAATTCCTGTCTACACCTGCCCGGTCGAGAACAGTAATTTCGACTGCACACAACAATCGGAAGGAGCACCCATGGCGATTACCACCGACATGATCAAGACCCTCCGCACGAAGACCGGTGCCGGGATCATGGATAGCAAACGTGCGCTTGAAGAGACCGATGGCAACATCGATAAGGCGGTCGACTTCCTGCGCCAGCAGGGCCTATCAAAGGCAAGCAAGAAAGCCGACCGTGCGGCACGGCAGGGCCTAATCGACACATACATCCACGCCCAGGGACGTATCGGCGCGATGGTCGAGGTCAACTGCGAGACAGACTTCGTCGCCCGCACCGAAGATTTCAAGCGGCTTGCGTACGACATCTCCATGCAGGTCGCGGCAATGGCACCTCGATATGCCACTGTCGATGAAATCAAGGAAGAGGACTACGCAGCCCTCGAGCGCGAGTTCGGAGACCGTGATGCTGCTATTAAGGCAGTCGTCCTTTCAGAGCAGACGTTCATCAAGGATGCCAAAAAGACAATTTCGGACCTCGTAAAGGAAAACATTTCCAAACTGGGGGAGAACATTGTCATCCGCCGTTTTGCCCGCTTTGAGCTGGGCGAGACGTCTTGGGACGAGAGCACAGGCGACGCGTAAGTCGCACACCGACAAGGAACGCCGTCTCCTACCAACAGGGGACGGCGTTTTTTCCGAGCCGCCGTCAAGGTTCATCGACACCAGAAAGGTGCCGCCTGTGACAGATCCTGCAAAGACCCGACGAGTCCTGCTGAAAGTGAGTGGCGAAGCGCTTATGGGAGAAGCGCCCTTTGGCATTGACCCCAGCATCGCTGTCAGGATGGCGCAGGAGGTCCAGGAAGCCCATCTCCAGGGGATCCAAGTGGGCATCGTCGTAGGTGGTGGAAACATCTGGCGTGGCCTTTCCGCAAGTGCATCCGGCATGGATCGGGCAACAGCTGACTACATGGGAATGGTGGCGACGGTGCTTAACGGGCTTGCCTTGCAGGACGCACTGGAGAACGAGGGCGTGCAGTCTCGCGTGATGACCGCCATTGCGATGCATGAGGTGGCCGAGCCCTATATCCGTCGCCGGGCTATCCGCCACATGGAAAAGGGCCGCGTGGTGATTCTTGTCGCTGGCACAGGGAACCCCTATTTCACGACCGACACTGCCGCCGCCCTGCGTGCACTCGAGCTCGATGTCGATATGGTGCTCATGGCGAAGAACAAGGTTGACGGCGTTTACTCAGCTGACCCACATACCAACCCGGACGCGACCCGCTACGATTACATCACCCATCAGCAAGCACTGGAACGCAATCTGAAGGTGATGGACGCTTCGGCGATGGCGCTTTGCCGTGATAACGATCTGCCGATCCTGGTCTTCGATGTATCCACGCGAGGGGCAATCACACGCGCCCTCTTGGGTGATTCTATCGGGACTCTGGTATCCTCCACGTCATCACAGTAAGCCGACATCGAGGAGCGGCTCACGCGCCGTTTCCGATGCGCAGGGACCCTACTGAAAGGACGGAAGAATGACCGTTGCGGACGTCATCAAGGATACCGATACCCGAATGGGCAAGGCGATGGACTCGCTCCACCACCATCTCAATTCCGTACGGACCGGCCGTGCCGTTCCCTCTCTGGTGGAGGACGTGAAGGTCGACTACTACGGGGCTTCCATGCCACTGAATCAGCTCGCCAGCATTTCTGCACCGGAGAGCCGCCTGCTCGTAATCCAGCCATGGGACAAGGGCAGTATGGGACAGATTGAGAAAGCTATCCAGACGTCCGGGCTCGGCCTGACCCCGAACAACGATGGTCAGTTGATCAGGATCTCTATTCCCGCCCTCACGGAAGAACGCCGCAAGCAAATGGTCAAGATGGTCGGCGGTCATGTGGAGGACGCGAAGGTCGCAGTCCGGCACATCAGGCGGGATGCCATGCAGTCCATCAAGACACTCCTGAACAACAAGGAAATTGGTGAGGACGACGAACGACGGGCCATCACGGAGCTTGAGTCTGTCACGAAGAAGTACGTGGAGCAGGCCGACAGCATTGGCAAGGCCAAGGAGCAAGAGGTCCTCGAGGTCTAACATGACGGAGCAGGCTTCCGGACATCTCCCAGTCGCAACTCACACATCCCCGGAAGATCATCCGGCGATCGCGAACGACCGTGTGCCTGAGCATGTGGCAATCATTATGGACGGTAACGGGCGCTGGGCGTCTCGCCGTGGATTGTCACGAATCCAAGGCCACGAGGCGGGCACGGAGAATATCCGCCGCATCACGCATCGCGCTGGTCAACTTGGCATCAAATATCTCACTCTCTGGGCGTTCTCAACCGAGAACTGGCGGCGCCCAAAGGAAGAGGTTGAGGGATTGATGCGGATTCTCGGTAACGTTATTGAATCCGAGACTGAGGAGCTGCATCAACAGGGAGCCAGGCTCCGTCATATCGGAGATCTGGACGCACTGCAATCAGATCTCCGCCAATCTGTGCTTGACGCCATGGAGCTGACCAGGAACAACGACAAGCTTGTGCTCACACTGGCGTTCAACTATGGAGGCCGCCAGGAGATTCTTCATGCGGTGCGGCAAATGATTGAGGATGGCGTTGCACCGGAGGATGTTTCCGAGGAGACGTTCGCCGAGCGGCTCTACATGCCCGGACTCCCCGACGCTGACCTCATCATCCGCACGTCGGGTGAGTGGCGCCTGAGCAACTTTCTGCTTTGGCAGGGAGCGTATGCCGAACTCTTCTTCACTTCGAAGCTTTGGCCAGACTTCCAGCCAGACGACTTGACTGAAGCTGTCGTCGACTACAGCCAGCGTGAGCGTCGGTTCGGAGCAATCGCGCCTCCGGCCAACGGATAGCGCCGTGCGTGAGCGATCAGTTTCAGCGCTCGGCATCGTGATCCTGGGGCTTGTTCCTGCGCTCGTTGGCGGAGTGATCTTCGCGTTCGCATTCACCGCAGTGACCATCATCGCCTTCCGTGAGCTCCTGCCCCTGCTCCATATCAGGCAGCGTCGGCTTGAAGTGGTCGGCTATCTGCTCATCGGATTGGCCGGCTTTCTGGCCTGGCTCTATCCCGACGGCCGGTATTTCCCGCTTCTGGTCGCATGCTGCATGCTGGTTCCACTCACTTCCATCCTCCATTCTCGCTCGGACACTCACGACACTGGGGACTGGGCTAGGTGCACCGGAGCGGTGCTGTACCTGATGCTTCCTACTTTTGCGGCGATCGCACTCCGAGGAACTGAAGGTTCCGTTGGCCATCAGTGGTTCCAATCGCTTGCCGACGCGATGCCGGGTTCAGGTGCGACGGCTGAGGGCCTTGGGCTATTCCTTACCGCCTTGCTTATCACCTGGCTCTCCGACACCGCTGCCTATCTGGTCGGCAAGTCAGTCGGTCGCACGAAACTCATCCCTCGCGTGAGCCCGAACAAGACGGTTGAAGGCGCCATCGGCGGGTTGATTGCAGCGGGGACCACTTCAGTGGTGTGTGTGGTGGGGTTCGGGATCGATATTCACCCACTCACCGCACTCATCGTCGGCATCCTGATCGGCGCGACCGGCATGATCGGCGATCTGAGCGAGTCGATGCTCAAGCGACGTGCGGGCGTAAAGGACAGCGGCAATTTAATTCCAGGTCATGGTGGAATGCTCGACCGCATTGATGCGCTCATCTTTGTCGTGACGGTCACCTGGGCACTACTTCCTGCGTTGCGCTAGCTTCATTGCGTCGGTCACCATGGAGGATTTGTCATGACGGGTATTGCGCTGCTAGGCTCCACGGGATCTATTGGTGAGCAGACGCTGGACGTCATCGCAACGATGGAGGACCGCTTCCGGGTGGTGACCATGGCGGCGGGGCTGAGGCACGATCTACTGTCACGTCAGACCGCCAGATTTCGCCCCGAGATGGTCGTCTCCGCTCAAGAATCGCCGGATGGAAGCCGACCCTCTCCGCAGCAACTGATCGAAGCAGCGACTCACCCCGATGTCGATATTGTCGTTGTTGCTACGTCAGGCCACGACGCCATCCCTGCCATCATAGCGGCACTCGAGGCCGGCAAAGCCATCGCACTGGCCAACAAGGAAGCGATCGTATGTGCCGGAGAGCTAATCATGCCGCTCGCGCAGCGTCTTGGCCAGGTCATCCGGCCGGTCGACAGTGAGCACAGCGCCATTTGGCAGGCCCTCCAGGCAGGGCATTCAGATGACATACGTCGCATCATCTTGACGGCCTCCGGCGGACCATTCCGTTCTTGGTCCAAGGACCAACTTCGAGATGTAACCGTCGAACAAGCACTCAAGCACCCTAACTGGAGCATGGGCGGCAAGATAACAATCGATTCTGCGACGCTCATGAACAAGGGACTCGAGCTGATCGAAGCGCGCTGGCTTTTTGATACCGAATACGAGCATATCGACGTCGTGATTCACCCTGAGCAAATCATTCACTCGATGGTGGAGTACAACGACCGCAGCACAATAGCTCAGCTGAGCCCTCCTGACATGCGGCTGCCGATCCAGTATGCGCTGACATGGCCGGAGCACGCTCCGTCGGAGTTCGCACCGTTGGATTTCACGACACTGTCATCGCTGTCGTTTGCAATACCGGACTTGAACCGATTCCCGGCTCTGCGTCTCGCGCGTCTGGCAGGTGAAGCTGGCAAGACGTACCCGACGGTATTGAGTGCCGCCGATGAAGTTGCCGTAGAAGCGTTCCGCTCTCGTCGGATTGCATTTACTGACATACCAGTACTGATCGATTCGGTCCTGCAGCATCACGAGGCAATGGAAGTCACCCATCTCGATGTGGTGTTGGAGGCAGATCGTTGGGCGCGAGCTGAGGCGCAGCAGCTGCTCATGGTATGGGAACCACCCCACTAGGTAAGCCGGCCCGGTACTCGCGAAGTTCCGCCAGGCGGTCTCGATGCATATCGAGCGCGAAAGTCAAAGCGCCGATCATCGTTGGCTGGAGCGGTTGCAACGCCTCTGCACAGGCGTTCAATGTAGATCCGGTCGTCCGGACATCGTCGATCAGTACGTAGCACCCACCTGCGTGGGGTACCCAAGTCTCGTCTCTCTCGAAAACACCAGCGACGTTAAGCCGCGAGTGACCGCGACCGCAAGGATGGAGAGCCGCACGATGAAGCAGACC
>JAUJLY010000141.1 GCA_030447145.1 Thermomicrobiales bacterium | reverse complement strand
GCCCTCGTAGCTCAACGGATAGAGCGTCTGGCTTCGGACCAGAAGGTTGGGGGTTCGAGTCCCTCCGAGGGTACCACCATCCATGCACATACCTCGCACCAAGGGAATCACATGAGAGCCTGCATTCTCTCCATCGGCTCTGAGTTGATTCTTGGCCAGATCACCGATACCAATGCGACGTACCTGGCGCAGGAGCTTTCCGCCGTAGGTATTGATCTGGTGTACGTCACGCAGGTCGGGGACGATCCTGCCCTGTTGCTCGACGCGATGCGCCGGTCCCTGGAATATGCAGACGTGCTCATTTGCACGGGCGGCATCGGTCCCACGGACGACGATCTTACCCGGGAAACGATCGCCCAACTGGTTGGCGAAGAACCGACGCTCGACGCCGAACTACTCGCTGACCTGACCAATTTCTTTCGCGGACGCGGTCACAACATGCCTGAGCGGAACAGGAAGCAGGCCTGGGTCATCCCCTCTTCTACTGTCCTTCCCAACCCGATCGGCACGGCGCCTGGATGGTTGGTCGACACTGACGGGAAGATGATCGTGACCATGCCCGGCGTCCCGCGCGAGATGCACCGGATGTGGAGCGAGCAAGCGCTTCCGCGCATCCTTGAGAGAGCCGAAAATCGCGTAATCGACTCCGTCAATATCAAGACAATCGGCATCGGCGAATCGGCGGCGGAGGACCTGCTTCATGACCTCGTCGCCGCGGCGGACCCCCAGGTTGCCACCTACGCCAAGGATGATGGAGTCCACGTGCGGATAACAGCCTTCGGCGACGATCCGGCGGAGGCCCGGCAGCGTCGTGATGCCTGTCGCGCAGATGTCCTGGGTCGGCTGGGCGAACATGTCTGGGGAGAGGACGACGACACACTACAAAGGGTTGTGGCGCGAGAATTGAAGGCGCGTGGCACCCGGCTCCTCATCCATGAGGTGGGCACGGGAGGCGCGCTCTCCTCACTCCTCGCCGCTGACCCTGCGTCGTCCACGGTGTTCATCAGCGATCTCGTCGAGCCGGTGCTCCAGGCGTCGGAGCCGGCTGAAGGACGCGCGGTCAGGCACGCCATGGGCCTGCTTTCAGATGGCCTGGAAGCGATCGGTGTAGCGCTTGTCTATGAGGGAGTGCTCGACGAGCGCGGTGTGTCGCACGGGCGACTAACGGTCGCCATCACGGACTCTGGGGGGCAAGGCTCCGCGGTATCGACATCCCAGATGAGGGCGTCGCTGCCGGAAGTGCAGCGCAGGGCTGCTCTGAGTGCCATAGAAGCCCTCCGTCACTTTCTCAAGGAGTAGCAGCGCCCCTTTCCCTGCTGTCCAGCCACTCGCCCAGCAGCGACGATTGGCGGTCCAGCATTCGCGACCGGTCTTCGTCCGCCTCGTCATCCCAGCCGAGGATGTGCAACAGGCCGTGGCAGATGAGAAAGAAGAGCTCGCGGCTGGTCTCCCATCCCACCTCTCGGGCATGATCCGCGGCCCTGTCGAGCGAGATGACCAGATCGCCGCCCGCGAGTGGCAGGATTTCTCCTCCCTCCGGAACGAGATCGAAACCGTCATCCTCATACGGGAAGGTCATGATGTCGGTCGGTAGATCGATCCCCATAAAATTGGCGTGCGCTCGGCTTATGGTCTCATCATCCACGAACCGTATGCCGAACTGCCACGAGCCGCTCTCACCCTCCGCAATCAGCACCTGGCGCGCGAACGACGCTACCGCCTCCTCTGTTACCACCGCCGGAAGCTCGACATCCGCCTGAATGGTGATGTCGACCTCAAGCTCAGCCGGCGAGGGCATCGCGCACCACGCTTGAAAGGCGCTTGCCATCGACACGACCGCCGGTCCTGGGATTCAATATGCCCATCACCTTGCCCATGTCTTTCGGGCCCTCAGCGCCGGTTTCAGCGATCCCCTGCTTCACGAACTCGCGCAGCTCTTCATCCGACATTTGCTGAGCCAGGTACTTCTCGAGGATCGTCACCTGGGATTCTTCCTTCGCGGCGAGATCTTCTCGACCCCCGCTTCGGAACTGCTCGATGGAGTCTTGCCGCTGCTTGACCTGCAACCGGATCAGCTTCACCTCCTCGTCCGGCGTCAGCTCCGCGCGCTTGTCGATCTCGGCATTCTTGACGGCGGAGAGCACGTAGCGAATCGCATCCCGCTTCTCGTTATCCCTGGCCCGCATGGCGGCCTTCATATCCGTTTCCAGTTGTGATCTCAGTGACACGCGTCGTCCTCCTCCGCGATGTGTCTCGCGCTCAGGCGATCGGTCCCAGCTTCTTCCCCCCAAGGACATGAACATGCAGGTGGTGGACCTCCTGGCCAGAGTCGGGACCCGCATTTGAGACGAGTCTAAATCCGGACTCGTCTACTCCCTTCTTTACCGCAACCCTGTTCGCCACGTCGAGAATCTCCGCCCAAAGCGCGGTATCTCCCGATCCTAGTTCGTGGACGCTGTCGACGTGCCGCTTCGGGATAACCTGCACATGAATCGGGGCCTGCGGGGAGATGTCGTCGAACGCTACAACACGATCAGTCTCCACCACAAACGCTGTCTCCATGTCGCCCGCGGCAATACGGCAAAAGATACACGCCTCCTGATGGTCAGACATGAGATCATCCTCCTAAGTACAGTTAGCCAAAAGCGGTGCAAGGCCAAACGTGACGCATCTGAACAGGAATGAGTATGCCAGAGCTACCTGAAGTGGAAACCGTTCGGCGCATTGCCGCGCCGCTCGTTATCGGCCGTTCCATCACCGGCATCACCATGAACCCGACTTTCACATGCGTCCTGGAGGCACCGGACGGCATGGATCCGGTGTCTTCGCTGATCGGCCGGACCATCATGGATGTCGAGCGTCGCGGGAAATACCTGCTCTTCCTGCTCGGCGCCGATCTGTGGATGGTCATCCACCTCCGCATGACGGGAAGGCTTCTGGTTGTCGATCACCAGGCATCCCCCGTTCGCTTCGAGCATCTGGGGATTGCGCTGGATAACGGGAAGGACCTCCGCTTCGGGGACCAGCGCAAGTTCGGACGTGTGCGTGTCACACTCCCGGAGGAGGTCGAGGCGCTCTCGTTCCGCCTCGGCCCCGAGCCCTTCGATCGGCAGGTGACCGGCCGTTGGCTGCATGGGGCACTGGAGCGCCGATCGGGCAAGATCAAGGCTGTGCTACTGGATCAGCACCTGCTGGCCGGACTGGGAAATATCTACGTCGACGAGGCACTCTTCCGCGCCCGAATCCATCCGGAGAGAATCGCCCGAAACCTCTCCCTCGAAGAGGCAACACGACTGATTGGTGCCATCAGGCATGTTCTCAGGTCGGCGATCGCTAATCAGGGGACGACTTTTTCCTCCTTCGAAAACCCCTATGGGGAAGCAGGCTCGAACGCTGATTTCCTTCGCGTCTACGGCAAGGGCCGGGGAGCACTCTCCTGCCCTCGCTGCGGCACGGCACTGGAACACCTTGTGGTCGGAGGCCGTGGCACGACGTTCTGCCCGCGTTGCCAGCTCTTGCCGGGACAAGACACATCGTCCGCAAGCCCAGCCTGACCCACTAGAAATGACGGAGCTCCTGGCTGACAACTCAAGAGCCCTTCGGCCCTTCCTGTCGCCGCTCATATATGCTTAAACTGCACGGCTAGAGGCAATCCGGGGAAAACTTCTTGCCAATATGCCCTTCAGTTGCCAAGGGACGAGAAACTGGAGGAACGATCCTTGTGATTCCTGCAATGCCGATCATAGTGTGACGAGGGGAAGGGGCCGCGGTGAGAAGTAGCGAGACGAGGCAGGAGCGAAACCGCTTGCTGCAGGCAACAGCCCTGATCGGTATTGGTCTAATGGCTGCGGTGGATGAAATCGTCTTCCATCAGCTGCTGGCCTGGCACCACTTCTATGACCGCTCCACGTCTGATATCGCCTTGCTCTCCGATGGTCTCCTGCACGCCGCCGAACTTGTCGCAGTCGTTGCCGGCTTTTTCATGTGGGCGGACCTCCGGCACAGGAATATAGCGGCGCCACGCCTCGCATGGGGAGGGTTTCTCGTCGGGGCGGGAAGTTTCCAGATTTTCGACGGTCTGGTAGATCATAAAGTCCTTCGGGTACACCAGGTCCGGTATGGCGTCGAGCTCCTTGCTTATGATCTGGCCTGGAATGCCGCAGGCATCGTCCTGCTAGGCCTGGGCCTCATCCTGATTGGGCAAGCTCCTTCGGGAAACCTCTCGCGCTCCTCGCGAGACGCGGCGGAATAGGATAGCGCATGGAGCAACACATCCAGGAGGTTCACTCTAGCCTTCTAGAGCACTCCGGCGGCTGGTCCATCATGTTGCTACTTCTTATACCCCTGCTCCTCTATCTTGCGGCAGCGATGAAAGAGCACCGACGACAACAATTCTGGAGCAGGTTGCGTAGTCTCAGCTTCATTTCCGGGATCGTGTTGATAGCGGTCGCCGTCTCTCCGGTGGTCACAAGCGCCGCTCACCACGACCCGCGCGCCCACATGGCGCAACACCTGGTGCTTGGAATGTTTGCACCACCTTTTTTGGTCCTCGCCGCCCCAATTACCCTCCTTCTTCGCACTCTCCCGCTCCAGGCGGGTCGATCCCTGGCGCGAGTCCTGCGCACCCGGGGAGTACACCTTCTCTCGCACCCATTCACCGCATTCGCACTGAATATCGGCGGGATGTACGTCTTGTATCTCACCCCGCTATTCCGGCTGAGCCTCTCTCATCCAGCGTTGCACATTGTGGTCGGCGTGCACTTTTTGGCCTCCGGCTCTCTATACGCCTGGGCTATTGCGGGACCCGACCCTGCACCCGGACGACCTGGAATACGCGTCCGGACGGCGGTCCTTGTCGCAGGGATAGCCGCCCACGCAGTTCTCGCCAAGCTAATGTATGCCCACCTACTTCCCGCTGGAACACCTTTCTCCCCCGAAGAGGTGCGCGACGCTGCGATGCTCATGTACTACGGCGGAGATGTGGCGGAACTCCTCCTTGCCGTGGCACTGTTTGCCTCATGGTACCGGCGCCGTCGTCGGAGCCGGGCACGTCGGCGGGCAAGACCTGTCCTTGTGGTCTCCTCGGCGCGACCGTGATGGACCTGCGGTTCGTCATTCGCAAAGGACGTGGTGCGGAGGGTGCTTGATGAACGATTCCGCATATCGGGGTGAGAGATCGCCAACTCCATCCGTTGTCCTGCTCATGAGTCCGGCATCCTACCGCGCACGGGCGTTTACGGCGGCGGCCGGTTCGATAGGAATCGATGTCGTGAGAGCCGTCGATCTCCCGGACGGCTTGGCCAATCACGTGCCGGGCAATATATGGGTCGATTTTACGGATCCTGACGCTGCCGTCGAACGGCTCGTTGGCTTCGCCAGGATCCAGGAACGGCTCGTGAGCCCGGTTGGTGCCATTCTCGCCATTGATGATCGAGGCGGGCTCATCGCGGCGCGAGCGAGTGCCACCTTGGGAATCCCGCACAACGACGCTGATTCTGCTCTGGCGGCTAGGGACAAGTTCGTGATGCGGGAGCGGCTGGCCGCGCATGGCGTTCCTGTGCCCGGTTACCAGCGCTTTCCTGCATCAGTCGACCCTGAAACTTTTGCCGCAGCTATCACTTACCCCTGCGTCGTGAAGCCGCTGCTGCTCTCCGGAAGTCGAGGGGTCATCCGGGCCAACACACCCGCGGAGCTCAATGTCGCCTTCCGACGTACCCGTGCCATCTTGGAAGCGTCTGGAATGTCGGCGAGCGAACACTACATCCTGATAGAGCGATTCGTTCCCGGCTTCGAGGTCGCACTCGAAGGCTTGCTTACATCAGGAGAACTTCGAACGCTTGCGCTCTTCGACAAACCGGATCCGCTCGACGGACCGTTCTTCGAGGAGACGATCTACGTAACGCCATCCCGATTACCGTTGGACGTGCAAGCCGCCATCTCTCGACGAACGGGAGAAGCAGCTGCCGCGCTTGGACTACGAGAAGGTCCTGTGCATGCGGAACTGCGAATCGACCTCGAACGGGGAAATATCTGGATCATCGAACTTGCTGGACGTTCGATCGGGGGGCTTTGCTCCAGCATCCTGGAATTCGGCTCCGGAATGCGCCTGGAAGAGCTGATCTTGCGGCATGCTGCGGGGCTGCCACTGCCCTCCCTGGGGGGGAATAACGGTGCAGCAGGCGTCATGATGATCCCGATTCCCCGGGGCGGGATATTCCGAGGCGTGGAGGGCCTTGAGCCCGCGCGTCAGGTAGCGGGAGTGACCGGTATAGAGATAACGGCGCCGCTCAATCAACCAATCGTGCCGCTCCCCGAGGGAGAAAGCTATCTCGGGTTTATCTTTGCCCGCTCCGATACTCCGGCACATGTCGAAGCGGCGCTGCGTGAGGCGCACGAGCGTATTGAGTTCCGAATAGGGCCGGTGATCTCGCTGAACAGGGCGTGAGGAACCGCTTCTCTTATGCAGCCCTCCCCTACTTCCGTTGGGGAACACCGCCGCCCTTGGTAGGCGCCGCATCGGCTGGTACCCAGCCTTCGGGCATCCTTGCATTCTCCCCAAAGAAGAATTCTTCCATTTCACCGCGAAGCATCTTGCGGGTTTCAGGATCGGCCGGGTTGAGGCCGTAGTGATTGATCATGATCGTCATGTGGGGCTGCCACATGGCATACGCTTCGGCTGAGATATTGTTGTAGATCCGGTGGCCCAGCTCACCGGGGAACGGCGGCTTCTCAAGGCCGGGGAGCTCTCGCCCCAGTTTTGCACAATCAACTGTTCGGATCATTGTCTGTCTCCTTCATAATGAGGCTGCGGGGTAATATCACCCGTCCCCAAGCCTCTGCCACTGGATCGCGAAGGGCATCAAAGTGGCGAGAATGGCCTAGCGAGTGTACCACCGGGGAGGCTGCTGGCCTACGCGGGAAGTGTCAGGAGTTCAGACCCGCCGATCGATTCGTTCTTGGGAAATCGGCGACATAGCATCGCAGCCGGATGCGGGAGCATAGCGTGCCTACGGATTCACACACAGACAGGGGAATAAGCCAGCGAAGTCCAACCCGGGTTGTCCTGTTCGGCATGAATTGCCTGTTCACCCTGCCTATTCTCGAGGCATTGATCGCCGCGCCCGACGTCGAGCTGTCAGCCCTGGTTCTCCCGAAGCCGACGCGATCTCTTCCCCTCCAATCCTCGACTTCTGTCCTGGCAACGGCCGCCGCAAACCGCATC
>JAUJLY010000140.1 GCA_030447145.1 Thermomicrobiales bacterium | reverse complement strand
CTGGCTATTCCTATGGAAGCCGAAGGGCCGTCTGCTTCATTTCGAGGCAGCGTGGGGCCGTCGTCTCCGTCTCCGGGGTCGTGGTTGCGCGAGCACGACGGGGGACCAGGTTTCGGCTGCTCCTTCCGGTCGACAGTGGGGTGACGGCCAGGCCAGCGGGAGGTTGAGGAGGATCCCATCGCGGGAATAGGTCTCCACCGACGTCGGCCGTATGACTAACTCGCCAGCGTTAACGAGGTCAAAGACCAACCCGAGCATCTCCGCTGACATCCCTATCCAGAACATCAGTGAGGGGTCGTCAGGGGCGGTGATGGCATAGTCACCGTCGACGGGCACGTCCCGCTTCATCAGGAACACCGCCAACTGAACGAACGTCACTTCCCCGCGCTCGCGCACGAAGGCAAGCGTCGCCGCTCGCAACTCCAGTGACGGCGGCATGCCAAACTCGGTGACCGATTCTTCTTCCATCCCGTCAGCACAGGGCTCGCAAAGGAAGAGTGGGCCGGTCTCCGCGCACCTCACCCACAGCGTCGCGGCGCGTTCCTCGCAGCCCAAGCATAGGCGCCGGCCGAAGCAAGTAGGCAGGGGGTCGATAGCAAGCCAGCCCCCTGGGGTCGACCTGTTGTAATTGGAGTTATCGGGTTCTTGAGCGTGTGTGGTCATGCTGTTGTTTTCCTTGTGTTTAGTCGTGTTCGATCCATTGAAACTGCCCCCGGCACTGTTCGGGTGCGACGGTCGTCGCCGACGTGTGTGGTGAGCAGGTCTAGGAGTGGACTACGTGCGGCCCTGGTCGCTCCCGTCCGGTTCCTCTGTTTCTGTTTTTCTGCCGTATGTCGGCCTGGTCCATCGCGGGACCGATTAGACCTCGAATAGACCACTGATAGACCAGTCATCGTTGGCTCTCCTTCGAACTTGAAGCTGAGCTGCTGAGGCCAGGGTTGAGCACCGTGCGACCTTCGGGGGTGATCCTGTTCAGGCGGCTATTGCCCTGGGATCTCACCTCCACATACCCTTCGCTGACCAGGTGATTGCGCACGCTGTCGAACGACGACGCCTTCAGGCCTGACGCTCGCTCCCACCGGCTCGTCGGGGTCAACTCGTCGGCGGCGTCCCTCAGGGTCTCGAGTGCTCTTCGCCGATTCGGCGTAAGGAGCTGATTCGGGAGCACATCTTCTGATTCAGCGGCAGTGTCGGCATCGACCAGAACACATGACGTAGTGAGGTCAATAACCGGGTCTGGATCATTGAGGTCTGTAGGTCCGGACACATTGATCCGCTGGAGCTGGAGCATCTTCGGTCTCGGCGTAGCCGCATCCTTTTGTTTATCCACGGTGAGCTTGAGCAGCTTGCCATCGGCAGAGAGCTTGAGCATCGTGTCAGCACCGGCCCGCAGTGCGGAGCTGCCTCGTTCGGCCTCGCCGTTCTTCCCGGTGTGGTGCACGATGAGGACGGCTGGACCGATCTCATCGCGGATTCGCCGAGCCGCCTGTAAGACGAGCATGACGTCCTTGACGGCGTACTCATCACCTCCCGCCATGGCCCAGGCCAGGGTATCGATAATGACAAGTCTTGGAGACTCGGGCAGGGCTTTGAGCATCCCGAGGAAGGCGTTCACATCCTGGCTGTCGAGGAAGTTGCAGGGCTGAAAGACGAACCCCGCCCCGCGTCGTCCTGTCAGGCCGTAGTGTTGTTTCCACGCCTTGACGCGCTGACCGAAGCCGGCGGCGCCTTCCGATGCCCCGTAGACGACGATGCCTTGCATCATCTGGTGTCCGTGCCAGTCGGAGCCCCGAGCCACACTGAGGGCGACATCGAGGGTCAGGAACGACTTACCGATCCCAGGAGGGCCGTAGAGAACCGAGATGGACTTTTCGAGCAGGTAGCCGTTGACGAGCCATGCCGGGGCCGGCAGATCCTCGATCTCATCGTCCCAAAGCACCTGGAAGACAGTCGGATCTTTCGCACCGTTTGGGTCATGGCTTGTGCCGCGCTGGTTCCCACCGAGTTTAAGGGTGACCCGTGCATCAAGCCATCCCTTGCCGGCACAGCTAGCGTGCTGGCACCTGTAGGCGAGTGCCCCACTGGGGAATTCGATGATACAGGCGCCGTCATCGTGCTCAGTGCTGGTCAAGCAGCGATCAAGCTGCAGCACACGGCCATAGGGCGAAGTCTTCTCCCTGAAGTCGATGCCTTGCTCTTTCAGGATCTTTCGAATGTCGAGCCCCGTGCCCGGTCCTTTACCGTCCCGATGCCCATCCTGAGATGGGTCCGGTTCTGCTTCCTCGTGTCCGCCCAGCGCCGCGACGATCTCGAGGAGCTCTCGGGTGACGGTCAAGGGTGGATGCGTCTCAGTCGACACGACACACCCCCTCAGCGCGCCGCCATGGTCGATCAGGGATATGGTCGCCCTTGGCGGCCACGGTCCCGAGCACCTTCACGAGCCGCGAGGGGTTATGGACCGCCGTGTCGATCGTCACGGTGTCTGTGCTGAAGAGCCCTGCCAGGGACTCCAGCGCTCGCTTCACCACCGCCGTACTCTCCGGCGTGTTTGGTAAATCCGGCAGGCGATAAATAAGCATCCCGCCGTTTCCGGATGAGCCGTGGATGACCGGCAGAGGCCATCCATGTTCACTGAGAAATGAGACGATCGTGTCACCGATCTCTAGGGCTGCTTGGCGTTCACCGTCCGTTGCGCTGATCCCGGATGGGCGGATTGGATCGATGTCGATGAGGAGGTTCCGATAGTGCAGAATATCCTCATCTCCAGTGAGGTTCTTAGCATTGCGCTGGAGCCGATTCTGGCAGCGGGCGAGGAGAGCCGGCGCCACCTGATTAAGTGTCACGTACACCGCTTCGGCCCGGTCTCCAGTAATGTCCTGTGCGAGCGACACGAAACTTGTAGGGTCATTGACATACCCGGACGTCACGCCCAAGCGGCTATCTTGCGGCTTCGGGATGCGCATCTCGTAGACATCCCCAGGTCGGACCATAGCGTGCCAGAACTGGAGGACTTGAGCCGTATCAACACCGGGCATCTCGGGTACTTCGGATCCCTGGAAGGCGTTCTCATCCATCGGATACCCCCCGGTCTAATGGATTCAATCCCTGCTTGGAGTGATCGCTGCTCGTCACTGGTTCATTCGAGAGATGCCCGTTCGCCGGATCGGCTGGCAGCAGGGTTACTGCCTGACCACGGCGCTCGGCGAGCTCAACAACGAGATGAACGAGCGGCCAAAGGTGTGCGAGTTCGCGGGTAGAGTCGAGGAGCCGCTCATGGACGTGGTTCATGGTCGTCCTCCCCACAGGCGAAGATTGTTGGGTAGTCCATTAGCGGATATTCAAACTCGGCTTCTTGATCGCCGAGATGCGCGATCGCCTGAAGCGCTGCACCGATAACTCGGGGATCAGAGCTCGCAAGAATCGGTGTCGCGTTATCGGCATCAAGACCACGAGCGAGGATGAGGTAGACGGCCATGCTGCACCTCCTAGGCGTAAAAATGCCCCCGACAGTCGGGGGCTTTACCCAGGACATGAACTTTTCGGAGAATCGTTTACATCATAGCGGCTTCGTCACGTATTCATTTGAATTGCACCCGAGCGGTTGATTCAGCTATACCCAGTTCACGGGCGGCCTCTGCGACTGAGCGGCCACCCGCCATGAGCAGGAGGATGTCTCGCTGCTGTGGCGAGGACTGTTGAAGAACTTGCATGAGCCTGTGCGCTTGCTCCGAGTAGTGCTCGCTGTCGAGCAGTTGTAGGAGTGGGACTCTACCGGACTCCTCGGCATGTATCTGGTCAATTTCAATGTGTGATCGATCCAGCGTCCATACGTCACTAGTCGTATCGGCACGTGGGTAGGGATCATCCAGAAGGATCGCGGTTGCAGCCTTTTGCACTTCCCGGTCAAACCAGTACAGATACGGGCTTTTGTTAAATTTCTTACTCGTGCTGCCGGTGCTTTGTGGATTAGCGGAGTAGGGAAGTTCTGCGGGAGAGACCATGGTATTAGCACCATCGGTCTCGCGAAGGGAGAATGAGCCAGCTCCACTTCCCACATGGATACGTCGCACGTGTTCCCGGTCACCGAGGACGAGTAGCACGGCCTCTTCGAGAATCTCCTCGATAACTTGCTGAGGGGACCGGCCCTCGGCCGTGGCACGTGCGTGCAACTTTTGAGGGCCTTCATAGTCGCCGCTATTCCAGTGGGAATAGGGGTTCCATGGAACAGCGCTCGCGACCCTGCGGACGGCGGCCATACGATCCTCCTCTGGGATGCTCGAGTCCATGGCAAGCCACTGATCCCGAGTCCACGAGAACCACTCGTCGAGAATGTCCTCCGCGGTTTGAGGGGCGAAGGCTCGGGTTACCCGGTGGATCGTCCCCGTCACATCGCCGACTAACCCTGATGAGATGCGGGTGACATCGGCGGAAGATAACGGCGCATGGTCTTTCAAGTACTGAACGATTTCGGCCCCGGTCATTGGCACTGGTAATCGACTCCTGCACAAAGCGCATTCGACCAACAATCTTTCTCGCAACATCATTATGCAGGCTTAGGATGGATCTCGAATAATGGAGCTAATGGATTCGTGGCTCACACCAAACTGGACTGCCAATGACCGCAGGCTTCGGGTACCAGCCAAATCCCATATTGCCACGGCGTCGGCAGGTGCAAGTTTGCGGGGTGATGACTGACCGTTGAGGAAAGAAAACACTGTCCATAGAAGGAAAGAGCGGGGGTGTATGCTCTTCAGCGAACCCGTGGTTCGGGAGGTGTATACGGACTGGCTGCGCGAAGAATTATTGAAAACGATGATTCAACTCCCGTCTGTCGAGTAGGCATCGATTGATGAGGTTTCCCTTAGACTGGAGTCATCTCTACCATAACACGGCAGTGCCCACTGCAGCGGGGGCCTGTGGGGAGATTTTAAGGGTGCTACACCATGCGATAGACGGCCTTGCGAATGGAAGGGAGAGCAACGTAGTGGAGCATGTACTGATCACTGGGGCGAGCGGGAAGCTGGGCCAAATGACCGTAAAGGATCTGGTGGAGCACGGCTACGAAGTGCACGCGGCTGACCGGGTGCGCCCCCGCGAGCCGTATGTCGAGGGGGTGCGGGCGATCGAGACGGACCTGCTCGACCTCGGACAGGTTGCTGGAGCGATGGCAGGCTGTGATGCGGTGATCCACCTAGGGGCGATTCCAAACCCGAATGGCCACGCAGACGAGGTCGTCTTTTGCAATAACACCGGCGCCACATTTGCAGTGTTGCAGGCAGCGTCATTGCTGGGCGTCAAGCGTGCGGCGATAGCCTCCAGCGTCTCAGCATATGGCACCGCCTGGGCACCGAACCCCCTCTACTTTCGGTACGCTCCTGTCGACGAGGCGCATCCGTTGATGAACCATGACGTATACGGTCTCTCAAAGGAGGTCGACGAGCGCACGGCCGAAATGTTCTGCCGGCGCAATGGCATGTCGATCGCTGCGCTGAGGTTTCACTGGATTGGCACCCGGGAGGAGCAGATCGACCATTCGCGCAGGATCCGCGAACAACTGCGCCTCAGCGGAGAGGCACGCGCGATCTGGGGCTATGTCGACATCCGCGATGCCGCCCGCGCATGCCGGCTAGCAATCGAGATGGGTCGGGAGCGGCCCTTCGGCTTCGCGCCGCTCAACATCATGGCCGCTGATACGCTGGTGGACCAGCCGACCAAGGACCTGCTGCGCACGTATGTGCCGGACCTCGAAATTCGTAGTCCGATCCACGGTACCCAGAGTGGCTTTGATATCAGCGCCGCGAAGCGAGTCATCGGCTGGGAGCCGCAGTACTCCTGGCGGAATGAAGAGTAGCGGTCACGCGCCTTGGAGCCTCCATTCCAGCTGTTTTTCGGTTCTACGATACTGTCCGGGAACCTCAGTGACCTGGGCATGCGTCTTCTCGGTGCGGTCCCATGCTGGTATCGTGGCGCAGTCAATTTTACGCCTGCACCACGACGGTGGTGCTCCAATTCAAGAGAGGGAAGGACGACTGATCCCATGCGAATTACTGATATTCGTCTGCGTTACGTCTCCGGCACGCTGCCGTTCGAGGGGGTGTTCTGGGAGGAGCGGCTCATCCAGCCGATCGATGTCTACCCCGAACACAAGTCCCGGGCGCGCAAGGAGATGGGAGATACCAACGAGCGCGGTTTGCCGATCTCATCGGTCTTCGTCGAGATCGAGACAGATGAAGGTTGTACCGGCATCGGCGGGCCAGTCGGGCTTGATGTTGCCTACATCATTCACCGCCAGTTTCGCGAGTTGCTGATCGGCGAGGATCCGCTCGCCAACGAGCGGATTTGGGACATGATGTACCGTTTTGCCGTGCATGGCCGGAAGGGCGAGGCCATGTTCGCGATCTCCGCGATCGACTGCGCGCTGTGGGACCTGAAGGGCAAGTGGGCGAGCGCGCCAGTCTACCGGCTGCTCGGCGGACCGGTCCGGACAGAGATCCCGGCCTATGCCAGTGCGCTGGGGTTTTCGATTGAGCCGGATCGGGTGCGTGAGCGCGCGAAACAGTTCGTGGATGAGGGGTTTGTCGCCACCAAGTGGTTCTTCCGTGAAGGCCCGGCCGACGGTCCCGAGGGCATCCGCAAGAATGTAGATCTGGTGCGGACGCTCCGAGAAACCGTTGGCGACGATGTCGATATCATGCTCGATGTCTGGATGAGCTGGGATGTTCCCTACACCATCAAGATGGCGAACCTGGTGGCAGAGTACCAGCCGCGCTGGATCGAGGAGCCGGTGTTGCCCGACAAGATCGAACAGTATGCGCAAATTCGCCAGCGGTCGCCCGTCGCCATCGCCGGCGGTGAGCATGAGTACACGCGCTGGGGCATCAAGCAGTTATTGGATGCCGAGGCGGTTGATGTGGTCCAGGCGGACATCTACTGGGCGGGTGGCATTACGGAGATGCAGAAGATTTGTACGATCGCATCCACCTATGACATCCCGGTTATCCCGCACGGTCATTCGACGCCTGCCAGCGCCCACCTCATTGCGTCGCAGCCGGTGCTGACCTGCCCGCTGCTGGAGTATCTGGTGAAGTGGAATCAGGTCCACCAGTACTTCCTGAAGGACCCACTGCATCCGGCGGCCGGGATCGTCACCGTGCCTGACCGCCCCGGACTGAGCATGGAGCTGGACTCGGAAAAGATCGAGAGTGAGCGCTACCTGACATTCGAGGACCTGCCCCGGCATTGAACGGAAGGGTTGCTCT
>JAUJLY010000139.1 GCA_030447145.1 Thermomicrobiales bacterium | reverse complement strand
GAGGCGCGGACTGCACGGTGTACATCCCCATGCAAGGGATGGTGGAGAGCCTCAACATCTCGGTTTCGTGCGCGGTGGCGTTGTACGAGGCGATGCGACAGCGGCAGCGGGTGGGGATGTATGACGAGGCGGAACTTCGTCCTGATGAGCTGGTTCACGTGCGAGACGAGTGGCTCAGGAAATAGCGAGTGCCCCATCGGGTGTTACATGAATCAGGGCGGTGATCTCCCCCGAAAGCGCCTGCTTGACGCCGTTCACTGAAACGTGGCGTACATCGCCTTCGTCGCCGATGGCAGTGATGCGGGTGCCGGGACCGATGCCGAGCTGATCGATCTGCCGCAGATGCTCCGGGTCGCGGTCGCTGATGCGGCTGACCACCGCAGATTGACCCGACGGTAGGTCGCCAAGCAGCATATCGGCGATTGCGGGAACTGCTCCGTTGCGGCTGGGAATCGGGTGCCCATGCGGGTCATATTCCGGAAATCCGAGCGCCTGCTCCATCCGCGTCTCCAGCTCTTCGGACACATGGTGTTCCAGCCGGTCAGCCTCCTCATGGACCTGGTCGATTTCGAAGCCCAGGGACTGCGAAAGATACAGCTCAAGCAGCCGATGGTGCCGGATGACTTCCAGAGCGACGGCACTGCCGCTCGGGGTCAGGACGACACCGCGATAGGGACTGTGGACGAGCAGGTTGAGATCGTTCAGTCGCTTGACCATGTTGCTGACGGAGGCACCGCTCAGGTCCATCTCCTCGGCGAGGCGGTGGGTGGTAGCGGGCCCACCTTCCTGTTCGATCCGGTAGATCGCCTTCAGGTAGTCCTCCATGGCAGGGGTTATCCGTGGATCGCCGCCAAAGCGTTCATTCACTTGTGCTGTGTCAGTGCTCATGCGGAGAACCTCGTGCCGGAGCGGAGAGACATGGCGAGCACCTGTGTGCGAGCCAGGATGCCTAGAAGTCGAACGGGAGCTCCGGCATACCCTTCATCCCCTTCATGCCACGCATGTTCTTCGGCATCTTGCCGCCCTTGGCCATCTTGCCAAACTGGCCCATCATCTTCTGCATTTCCTTGAACTGGGTCAGAAGCTTGTTGACGTCCTGCCGATTCACGCCACTGCCTGCTGCAATCCGTCGCCGACGAGAGTGGGTGATCTGCTCCGGGTGACGGCGCTCCCAGGGCGTCATTCCCTGGATAATCGCCTCGATCTGCATGTAGTCGTCGTCGGAAATTTGGGTTTTCGCCTGTCGCAGCTGCTGGCCTACACCGGGGATCATCTCCAGCAACTGGTTCAGCGGTCCCATCTTCTTGATCTTTTGGAGCTGGTCCAGGAAGTCCTCGAGGTCGAATTGACCCTTGAGCATGCGCTCCTGCATGCGCTCGGAGTCGACGACGTCGGTTTGCTCCTGGGCTCTCTCGATGAGCGAGAGAACATCGCCCATGCCAAGAATCCGGCCGGCGAGCCGGTCGGGGTAGAACGGCTCAAGCGCGTCCAATTTCTCGCCGGTGCCGATGAATTTGATCGGCACTCCCGTGACAGCGCGGATGGAGAGCGCGGCACCACCGCGGGCGTCACCGTCCATCTTGGTCAGGATGAGTCCGGTTACGCCGAGGCGCTCGTGGAACGCCTGCGCTACTCCGACGGCCTCCTGGCCGGTCATGGCGTCCGCCACCAGAAGGATTTCCGTGGGATTGATCGTGTTCTTGATATCGACGAGCTCTTGCATCAGGGGCTCGTCGATCTGGAGGCGACCAGCGGTATCAACAATGATCGGGTTATGACCACGCTCGCGGGCGAAGCGGACCGAATTCGCGGCAATATTGACCGGCGTCTGCGAGGTGCCTTCCTGGTAAACCGGGACGTCCACCTGCTTTCCGAGCGCCTGCAGCTGGTTCACCGCCGCGGGTCGCTGGACATCGGCCGCGACAAGAAGGGGACTCCGGCCTCCCTTGCGAAGGTGGACAGCCAACTTGCCCGAATGGGTCGTCTTACCGGAACCCTGGAGGCCGACCATCATGATGATCTGCGGCGGACGGTCCGGCTGGAGGAGGGGCACCTGCTCCTCGCCGAGGACCTTGATCAGCTCCTCATTCACAATTCCAATGGCGGTCTGGGCGGGAGTCAATGATTGCATGACGTCCTGGCCGAGCGCCCGCTCCTTGACCGCGGCAACGAAATCCTTGGTGACCTTGAAGTTGACGTCCGCTTCGAGCAGCGCCCGACGGACATCCCGCATCGCAGTATCGATGTCGCCTTCAGTGAGCTTGCCGCGGCCGCCGAGCTTGCCGAAGGTCTCGTTCAAGCGATCAGAAAGTGTTTCAAACATGTGTTACAGGCCCTCGCCTTCGCCGAAGAAGAGTGAATCGACGTATGTGTCCGGCTTGAACTCCGCCATGTCGCCGGCTTTCTCGCCGGTTCCGATGTAGGAGATCGGCGTGCCGAGCTCCTTCGCGACTGAGAAGGCAATGCCTCCACGGGCGGTGCCGTCCAACTTGGAGATGAAGATGTCGGTGATATCGACGGACTTTGTGAACTCGGCTGCCTGAACGAGCCCGTTCTGTCCGGTAGTGGCGTCGATGACGAGCAACACCTCCTGAGGCGCCTTCGGCACGTGCTTCTGGATGATCTTTTTGAGCTTGTGCAGCTCGGCCATCAGATTGAATTTCGTGTGAAGTCGGCCCGCCGTATCGATGATAAGCACGTCAGCGTTCCGGTTGTGGGCCGCCTGCATGGCGTCGAAGACCACCGCCCCCGGATCTGCGTTCTGCTGATGCGCCACCACCGGCACGTCGAGGCGATCGCCCCAGACCTTTAGCTGGTCAATCGCCGCCGCCCGGAACGTGTCTCCTGCCGTAAGCATGACAGTGCGGCCAAAACCCTGGTGATATTGAACCAGTTTTGCGATTGAGGTCGTCTTGCCGGTACCGTTGACGCCCACGACAAGAATGACCCATGGCACACCACGCTGGAAAATCTTGACCTTCCGGTTTCGGGTCGCGAGCTCCAGCAGCCTTGTCATCTCAAGACGCAGGATCTCTCGGGCATCGGTGGGGTTCAGGATACGCTCGTCCCGCACCCGGTCCCGGAGCTCCTGGACGAGCTGCTGGCTCACATCCCATCCGACATCTGCCTGGATGAGGAGCATCTCGAGGTCCTCGTAAAGCTCCTCGTCGATATCGGTGCGGTCGAAGAGTTTGGTGATCTCGTCAAACACGCCTTTGCGTGTCTTCTCAAGACCTTTTTGGATCTGAACATCTGGCTCTGCTTGCCGTCGAAAAAGTCGTCTGAAGACCAAGGTGTGAACTCCTGATAATGGGCGCGGTGACACTGCTTCATGCACTGGGTGTCGATAGAGGCATCTGCATGGGAGAGCGTGATCCCTGTGAGCGCGGAGTATTGGCCGAAGCGCAACACAAAACAACCATGCATCCGGCCCATCCCTCGCTTTCCAAGTATACAACGGGGGTGTCCAACTTCCGGATGCGGGCTTTCGCGGATGCGCATCTCTTTGGTACGATCCCCCGAACCCAGATAGGACCGGGTTGGAGTATCAACCCCGCTGGCGTCGTGCATCGCGAGGTCCATTCATGCGTCAATCCGAGCTTGTGCTTGCGGTCTATCTGCCAACGGCGCTCCTTGCGCTCGCGCAGGGACTCCTTTTGGCCACCCTGCCGCTGTACGCTATCGATCTCGGCGCGAGCTATATGCTGATTAGTCTCATTTCATCGGCTGCCGCGATCGGCACGTTGGTAGCCGACGTTCCAGCGGGAGCGGTCCTGCATCGGATTGGGCTGCGGCGTTCGATGCTGATTGGCTGTGCACTGGTTGTTATCGGCACGCTCGGACTGACCCTTGATCTCACCCCTGAATTAATTGTGGCGCTTCGGGTCTTTGCCGGTATCGGCACGGCGCTCTGGGGTCTCAGCCGTCACTCATTCATTGCCCAGGCGATTCCCCCCGAGAGGCGCGGGAGTGCTATCGCCCTCTTTGGTGGCATCAACCGGGTAGGGATGTTCGGTGGACCGGCCATCGGCGGAGTCATCGCAACCGCGTTCGGCATGCAGGTCGCGTTCCTGGTCGCGGGAGTGCTCGGGGGGTGTGCCTGGGTCGCTGCATCGATGTTCATTCCCCGTGACGCTCCGGACCAGATACCGAAGAAGGGGGCGAGCGGCGCTCGATGGAAGATCGTGCGCCGGACCTTGAAGGAGAACGCTGCGGACTTGAGCGCCGCCGGTGTCGCGCAGCTGTTCGCCCAGATGATCCGCCAGGGCCGACAGATCCTCATCCCTCTCATCGGTGCCCAACAGCTGGGGTTGAACGCAGCCGAGGTGGGGACGGTGATGACCGTTTCTGCAGTGATCGATATGTCGATGTTCTTTCCCGCAGGGGTTTTGATGGACCGGTTCGGCCGGAAATTTGCCTCTGTGCCGAGTTTTGCCATTATGGCTATTGGAATCGGGTCGGTCGCTTTTGCGAACAGCTTCGTGGCGCTGATGGTGGCTGGCGCCGTGATCGGCCTGGGAAACGGTCTCGGTTCCGGTTCGATGATGACGCTGGGAGCCGATCTCGCTCCCGCCGGGGCAACGGGAGAGTTTCTTGGTATCTGGCGGCTCATAGGCGATCTTGGAATGGTGGTTGGGCCGCTCCTTGTTGGAGCCTTCGCCGGAGCCCTGAGCCTCGATGGTAGCGCGATAGCCCTGATGGTAACGGGTTTGCTTGCTTCCCTTACACTGGCATTTCTGGTGAAAGAAACACGCATAATGCCGCCGCCCGAGAATGAGGAGAGGAACGTTGTGCCGTCTGCAGGTTGAGAAAGTTTTACGACTGGCGATGGTGATCGCCGATCGAAAGGCTTTCAACCTCAACGGCATGTGAGAGTCGCCTGTCAAGCCTGCTTATGTCATAACCATGGGAGGTGAAAATGCCATTGGTCGCGGCGGCAATCATGCCGCATGGGTTTGCGCTGATTCCTGAGCTGAGCGATGACGCCGAGGGTGCCATGGAGACCCGGGGAGCGATGGAGGAGGTGGGCCGGCGGTTCGCCGACGCCGGAATCGAGGCGGTTGTATTAGCAGGTCCCCACGGCACCCGGGTCGAAGGCGCGATGTGCGTAATGGACGTCGGGCGCGCTGCTGGGACGCTGGCGCGTGGTGACCGTAGTATTGAGATGAATGTTCCTTGCGACCGACAGCTGATCGAGGCGATCCTCGCAGGCGCGCGGTGGGCCGACATCAACGCTGCGGCCGCCGGGTTCGGCGGCAATCGGGGCGACCAGAGTGTGGCGCCGCTGGATTGGGGAGCAGTAACGCCGCTTTGGTTTGTCGGCCACGATGCCAACCGGCCTGGTTCCGGCAATGTCCTGGCACCCAACCCGGAGCAGGATGAGGGGCCACCGGTGGTGCTCATCACACCCTCACGGTCGCTGTCGCGGCAAACAATGGTTGATTTCGGGCAGATGTTGGGCCGTATATTCGCCGAGGATGGGAGGAACATAGGTTTCATCGCCTCCTGTGACTGGGCTCACACGCACCGGGAGGATGGCCCGTACGGGGCCCACCCGAAGGCGGCTGAAGTGGATGCCAAAGTGGTGCAAGCTGTGAAGGTCCATGACCTTCATTCCCTTGGGACGCTGGGTAAAGAGGATGTCGCCGACGCCGCTATCGACGGACTGTGGCAGACGTTGATGCTGGCGGGCATCCAGGACGTCACGCCGTGCGATGCAGAGTTTCTCTCCTATGAGGTGCCGTCCTATTTCGGCATGATTGTCTCGGCGTATTCCCCGATAGCGGTCTCACATGCATGAAGTAGAGCAGGCACCATATCGGCTGATGATCCGGGAGATGCAGCCCGATGAGCGCCCGCGGGAGCGACTCAGAAGTGGCGGGCCGGCCGGGCTGAGCAACAGCGAGTTGCTGGTGATCCTTCTCAACACGGGTATCAAGGGCGAGTCGGTTACCACGATGGCCCAGCGCCTCCTGCATGATTGTGGTGGTCTGACCGGGCTGATGCGAATGGAGTTCGTCGAGCTGGCAGGGGTGCGGGGCGTAGGGGAGTCGAAGGCCTCCAAGGTGAAGGCGGCGTTCGAGCTTGGACGCCAGCTGGCTGCCATCTCCGAACAGGGAAAGCCTCGTATCGAGTCTCCCGAGGATGTTGTCCAGCTCCTGGGGATTGAGATGGCGGCGCTTGAGCAGGAGCAACTCAGGGTGGTGTTGCTCGATACCAAGAACCACGTATAGACATCCAGGATGGTGTACCAGGGAAGCGTGAATGCCGCCAGCGTCCGGGCCGCGGAGGTCTTTCGCAATGCGGTGCGCCATAACTCTGTGGGAATAGTTCTGGTCCACAACCATCCCTCGGGAGATTCGACGCCTTCATCAGCGGATGTGAATGTCACTCTCGAACTGGTGAAGGCAGATGACCTACTCGACATCAAGGTTCTGGATCATCTCATCATTGGCCAGGGGCGGCATGTCTCGTTGAAGCGTCTTGGCCTTGGCTTCCCGAAGTAAACGAAAGTGAAGGGGTGTTTCTGTGAACCTTGATCTCACGAAAATGGGTTTCGGCATCACAAGCACGGTCGATCACAGTGTCGTCCGTGAGTTGGCCCCGCGCCTGGAGGAAGCTGGCTTTCGCACATTTTGGATCAATCATGGAGGGTCTGGCGATTCGCTAGCCTCTATCCAGGTTGCTGCATCCGTGACCACCAGGATTCGGCTTGCATCTGGAGTGATCCCCGTGGACAGGATGGCGCCTGAAGAGATCGTGCGTTCGGTGCAGGAGCGGGCGTTGCCGCTGGACCGCCTGGTGCTGGGTATCGGGGCAAGTGCACCTCCCAGTCCGCTCCAAACCATCGCGAACGCCGCGTCCTTCATCCATGAGCGTCTGGGAGTGCCGGTTATGGTGGGTGCCCTGGGGCCGCGAATGCGGCGCCTCGGGGTCCGGGAGACTCACGGAGTGCTCCTGAACTGGCTCACGCCGGATGCGGCGCGCCGTGCTCTTGCCGATAAGTCCAGCGATCTTGCCGACGTTCCTGGTAAACGGGCTGAGGTCGCACTCTACATCCGGACGGCGCTCGGGCAGGATGCCCGACCGGTCCTGGAGCGAGCGGCGGCACGTTACGAGGCAATTCCTTCCTATGCAGCCAACTTTGCGAGGCTGGATTTTCGGGCGTTGGATTCCGCGGTATACGGGGAGACACGGGAGGAAATCCGGGAGGGACTTGAGGGATTCTTGGGCACGGCTGACGAGCCGGTGGTCCGGGCGATCACGGCCAACGACGCACTG
>JAUJLY010000138.1 GCA_030447145.1 Thermomicrobiales bacterium | reverse complement strand
AAGGTCCTCGTGATCTCGATGGAAGGTGAGCATCTCTTTGACAATACCGAAGTTCTTGCGATCTGGCTGATCGGTTGTGCCAATCACATACGCCCATGGATTGACACCTTGGGAAAGCGTCTGAGCCAAGTGCAGACCAACCAACCCTGGCTGCTCTGCTGAGAACCGGTACGGGAAATCCAAGAACATGACAGTGTTGACGACTGCTGGCTTGTCTGGATGCTCCGTACGTGCCTCACGTCCGAATTCACCCGCTGCGTAACGCCAGAGCGGTAATGGGCGGTCGACAGCATTCTGCACCTCGTGCTGAACGACGTCAGGAGCTTGCCGCAGGAACAAGCCGACTCCTGAGTTTCGTTCTTTGACAAAAGCTCGATGCCGCCGAGCAAGATCCTCCAGCGTTGTGCGAGTATATTGCCGCCAGTTCAGATATGCAGGATTCTGCCAGTCTACAGTTTTCGGTAGCTCCATATTATATTGGTCACTAAAACGCCGTCGACAGTTTACGCACTGGCATATTCCATGATAGCGCCCAGAGTAGTCACGTTCATTGAAGTTGAACCAATTGAAGAAGAATCCGTCAATAGGATAGCGATCGAGTACCTCACCCAAGATCTCAAAAGATTTGTCCTGATAGTACGGTCCGCTGGGACAGACACTGTAAAGTCCATGGTAGATCTGATACTCGCCTGTAGCACTGACAAAAGCCCAGTCCGGATGTTCCTCAAACACATCCCTATGAACCTTGGAGAAGTCAACCCGGGAGATGACGCGAACATCATTGGCATGTGCTTCCCTGACGGCATCGCCGACCAAATCTCCACTCTCGCGTTCGGCCAACCAGGGACTTGGGTGTTGAAAGGGCAGCTCAGACGGGTAGTGGGAAACTATGCCAGCGGTATTTAGCAACCAAACGTTTGCCCCCAACTCAATGATGTCCTGAACGACCTTCTTTTCATCCAGGACGGAGTCGATCTCTCGTATGTTTGTTTGAAAGATGCGAAACGGTTCTTCCCACCATTGAGCTTGTTGTGTTGCCATTGTGTCTCCACTAGCTTTTCGCAGTGCAGGGCCAACGCGAGCCCTCACGCCAGATACGGGTATTTCTTTTCGAGATCTGGCTGCAACTCAACGCCTAAACCGGGTGCGGTCGGCACAGTCACATGACCATCGCCGTCAACCGCGACAGGTGAAACCAAAAGGTCATAAAGAAGCGGATTGTACGCTTGACCAAACTCGAAGATGATGCAGTTCGGGATTGCCGCACCGAATTGGAGAGAGGCCGCCCAGAGTATTGCGGACCCCCACACGTGTGGTGCAACGCCTACTCCATGCGCATGCGCCACCGCCGCAATGCGGCAACATTCGCTCAGTCCCCCTGCGATGGCGATATCAGGCTGGAGGATATCCGCCGCGTGAGCATCAAGGATTGCTCGGAAGGCAAAGCTGCCTTGCTCGTTTTCTCCCGTCGCGATCGGAATTCGTGTGCGCTGTCGAACCTCTCGTAAGCCGGGTAAGTCATCATCGGCAACCACTGGCTCCTCAAACCAAGTGATCTCGAACTGCTCCACTTCATGAGCAAGTCGACTAGCTTGATTTGAAGTGAGCGCACCATGCGCGTCGAGCATGATATCGACCTTCGGTCCGACGGCCGCTCGCACCTCTTCAACACGTGCGATGGACCGAGCCGGAAAATCCTCGTCATCGAGACCACCAACGCGCATCTTGACCGCCGTGAATCCGCGCTCAACGTAACTCTGGAGTTCGGTGGCAGCGGCGCCGGGCCCAGCCCAGCCACCGCTGCCATATGCTCGAATCCGGCTACGCACGCCGCCCCCGAGCAGCTTGTAGATTGGGACTCCGAAGGTCTTGCCCGCAATGTCCCACAAGGCGACGTCAACTCCACTTATGGCGCACATTGTCTCCCCCTTGACATTGTGTCCTTGGTAGGGTCGACCGTACTTCAACGCAAGCGGTAGCCGCGAGCCGCTGTACATCTTTTCCCAGAGATAGGCGATACGCGAAGGATCCTCTCCAACGAGCAAGGGTTTTAGCCTCGACTCGACAATGGCCTTGACGACCAGTGGACTTCCTTTGGCTTCGCCGTAACCGATCAATCCCTCGTCGGTTTCGACGACGACGATAGCTGCATCGAGCTTCCGGTTGACCCCAAAGTCGCTTCTCCACCGGTGTTGCTCCGGGATTGGCACGGATAAGAGCATCGTCGAGACGTTGGAGATTTTCATCATCAGCCTCCTGACTGCAGCACAGCGTCAGCGGCAGTTTCGGCATCTGCCAGTGCCTGTTCCGGAGTCTTCTGGCCAAGGTAGGCTAGGTGCAGCTCGGAGCCGATGACGCCGACCTTTGTCCTCTGCACGGTCACCCTCCTCCCGGATATCGCTGATTCTGCGGTGCCTGGCAGAACGTCGCCCTGTCACCATGGCGGTCCTCGCAGATGCATGGTGCAGGTTTCTGGCAGTGTGCGTGCAGCCGAATGGGAGTGTCAATCTATGTGGCGGTGCCCTCGCAGATCCCCGCAGTTGCCTATGCGTCGACGAAGCCGCCGAAGCGGACACTTGAACGTCACCGGCTCCCTTCCACCGACGACGGTTCTCGTTCAGGAGTCTTGATAAACCCACGGCGCCCGGTAGGATTGATCCAGTCATTGAAGGAATCAACCCGAGGGTTCCGATGATGCAGTCGCAGCGGGTAAACAGTGGGCGTGCCAGGCAGATGAACCCGCAAATGGTGCTGCAGACCATCCGGGCCAAGGGACCGGTCTCGCGCAAGGAGATCAGCGAGATCACCGGCCTGAGTCCGTCGGCAGTGTCCGGCATCACTGGCGCGGTAATCGAGCGTGGGCTCGTGCAGGAAGCAGGTGGGGCCAAGGCGGATGGACGGGCCGGCCGGAAGGCGATTCCGCTCAGCCTGAACCCGGAAGCCGCCTACGTCGTGGGTGGCACGCTTACCCAGCACTCTGTCTCGTGCGTTGTCACCGGTCTGGAGGCAAATGTCCTCCAGTACGTCGAATGTCACTGCCGTCCGCTGACGGGAATGGGCAGGGGAATCCCTGTCTCCTCTGCGGAGGAGGTCGTCCGGGTAACCAGCGAGGTCGTGGAGAATCCCCTCGCCGCCGCCGACATCGATCGGGCACGGCTCCTTGGTACTGGAGTGGGCATCGCGGATGCGGGGCTTGGCGTGTCAATCCTCGCCCCGCACTTTGGCTGGAGAAACGCGTCCATTGCCGATCGCCTGGCGCATCAGGTAGGAATCCCGGTGTACCTGGAGAATGACGCGCGTGCCGGTAACATCGCCTAACAATGGTTCGGTGCCGGACGTGGCCTGGATGACATCGTCACCGTCGCCGTCGATTACGGCATTGGTGCCGGTCTGGTGATGAATCGTCGGCTCGACCGCGGAAGCGTTGGCGGGGCCGGGCAGCATCGGTGGTCATACGCCTTCGACGCTGAGACCCTCGCCGCGGTCCGGGTGCAGGAGGAAGGAACGTCAGCATGAGCGTTATCAGCATACCGACACAGGGACCCAGCGTGGAGCAGGTGCTCGCTGCCTACGAATTGGCTAGGGAGCGCTACGCCGATCTGGGCGTGGACACGGAGCAGGCGCTTTCGGCGCTGGCTGGGATCTCCCTGAGTCTCCACTGCTGGCAGGGCGACGATGTCGCGGGGTTCGAGGCGCCCGATGCCGGGCTTGGGGGCGGCATCGCGGTCACTGGCAACTACCCGGGCAAGGCCCGCAGTGCGGAAGAGCTACGAGCGGATCTCGACATGGCCTACAGCCTCATCCCAGGCAATCACAGACTCAACCTGCACGCCATCTATGCGGAAACCGACGGACGGAGGGTCGAGCGGGACGAGGTGCAGCCGGAGCACTTCTCGGCGTGGGTGGAGTGGGCGAGAGCCAACGGGCACGGGCTTGATTTCAACCCGACACTCTTCTCCCATGCGCTAGCCGAGACCGGGTTTACCCTCTCGCACCGGGACTCTGGCATTCGCCAGTATTGGATCGGGCACTGCATTGCCTGCCGGAGCATCGGGGAGCACTTCGGCAGGGAGTTGGGGACTCCGTCGGTGACGAACATCTGGATTCCCGACGGCTCAAAGGACACGCCGGTGGATCGCGCCGCGCCGCGCCGACGGCTGATGGATGCGCTCGACGAGATCTTCGCGGTGCCCGTGGACCCCCAACACAATCTCGACGCGGTCGAGAGCAAACTTTTCGGCCTCGGCTCGGAGAGCTATGTCGTCGGATCGCACGAGTTCTATATGGGGTACGCCATACGCAACGGGATCCTGGTGACACTCGATAGCGGTCATTTCCACCCCACCGAGTCGATCGCGGACAAGCTCTCGTCCGTGTTGATGTACGTGCCGAACTTGGCACTGCACATCAGCCGCGGGGTGCGCTGGGACAGCGACCACGTCGTCACGCTCACCGACGAGACACAGGCCATGGTGCGGGAGGTGGTGACGGGAGGATACCTGGATCGCGTGCATATCGGGTTGGACTTCTTTGACGGAAGCATTAACCGCATTGCCGCCTGGGTCGTCGGCGCACGCAACGTCCTGCGTGCCGCCTTGGTGGCGCTGCTCGAGCCGACGGATCAGTTGCGCCGGCTCGAACACGAGGGGGACTACAGCAGCCGGCTGGCCCTGTTCGAGGAGGCCAAGGGGCTGCCCTGGCAGGCAGTGTGGGACTATTTTTGCCTGCAACATGAGGTTCCGGTCGGCATGCGGTTCATGGACGACATCTGGCGGTACGAGGCGCAAGCGTTGGCACAAAGGGGGTCGTAGGCATGTCGAGGCAGCAGACGCGGTCCGGTTCCCCGGCTGGACCACAGGCCACTGGCGAGCCGGCCCGGCTCCGGCACGTCACCTACGCTTGGGACGACACGTACGCGGCAGAGCTTAGCCCCGTCGAGCGGCTGGTCTACCGCTCGAACCTGCTCGGAGCGGACGGGCGGATCACCAACACCGGCGGAGGGAATACATCCGCCAAGCTGGAGGAGCGCGACCCGCTCTCCGGTGAGCCCGTCGACGTGCTCTGGGTCAAGGGATCGGGGGGCGACCTCCGCACAGCCAGGCGGGAGAACTTCGCCTCGCTGTACCTGGACAAGGTGATTGCGCTCAGCCAGCACTACGATCGCGCGCCGCAGCACGGACCCAAGACCGAGATTGAGGACGAGATCGTTGGCCTGTACCCGCACTGTACGTTTGGTCTCAATCCGCGGCCCTCGTCGATCGACACCCCCCTGCACGCCTTCGTGCCCTTTCGGCACGTCGACCACATGCATCCCAACGCCGTCATCGCTGTGGCAGCAGCGGCAAACGCCGAGCGCCTGACCCGGGAGATCTACGGCGATGAGGTGGTCTGGATCCCGTGGCAGCGCCCTGGTTTCGACCTGGGCCTCAAGCTCGGGCAGGTCGTGCGCGACCACCCCACCGCCAAGGGCGTGATTCTGGGGGGACACGGGCTCATCAACTGGGCTGACGACGACAAGGCGTGCTACGAACTGACCCTTGAGCTGATCGAGCGAGCCGGTCGCTTCATTGAGGAGCACGACAAGGGTGAGAATACGTTCGGCGGCCAGAAGTAACCGGCGCTCGACGAGGAGGGCAGGCACAGCGTCATCTCGCAGGTTCTGCCCTGGCTACGGGGGCAGTTGAGCCAGCACCGACGCGTCCTCGGCACCGTCCAGGAGGACCCCGGCATCCTCCGGTTCGTCAACAGCCATGATGCACCGCGGCTGGCCGCACTGGGCACTTCCTGCCCCGATCATTTCCTGCGCACCAAGATCAAACCGCTCTACGTCGACTGGAACCCGGAGGAGGGCAACGAGGATACCCTCACGCGCGCCCTCTCGGCGGGTCTCGAACAGTACCGGGAGGACTACGCCGACTATTACGCCACGCATCGCCGGCCCAGTTCGCCCATCATGCGAGACCCGAATCCGACGGTGATCCTGATCCCGGGCCTCGGCATGATTGCGTGGGGCAAGGACAAGAGCGAGTCGCGTGTGACTGCTGAGTTCTACAGCGCAGCCGTAGAAGTCATGCGCGGGGCCCAGGCGATCGATGAGTACACGGCGCTGCCACTGCAGGAAGCGTTTGACATCGAGTACTGGCTGCTCGAAGAGGCGAAGCTGCAGCGAATGCCCCCCGAGAAGGAGCTGGCGCGCCGCATCATCGCTGTTGTCGGCGCGGGCAGCGGTATTGGGCGGGAGGTCGCGCTGCGGCTGGCGCGGGAGGGTGCGCACGTCGTCAGCGCGGATCTGGACGCAGACGCCGCTCAGGACACGGCGACGCTCATCACGGATACGCACGGGGTGGGCATCGGCGTAGCGGGCAGTGGCATCTCCAATTGCGGCCCTGCGGTGGGCTTGCAGGTCGACGTCACCAGCCGCGAGAGCATCGCGGCTCTTCTGCGCCAGGTGGCGCTCGCCTACGGTGGTCTCGATGGCATTGCCGTCACGGCGGGCATCTTCGTGTCACCCGACGCGGACGGAAAGATCCCGGACGACAAGTGGACTCTCACCTATAGCGTCAACGTCACCGGGCACTATCTTGTCGCCGACGAGGCGGCCAGGATGCTTAAGGACCAGGGGCTGCCCGCCAGCGTGGTCCTAACAACGTCGGTGAACGCAGTGGTGGCCAAGAAGGGCAGCCTAGCGTACGACACAAGCAAGGCGGCCGCCAATCACCTCGTCCGCGAACTCGCCATCGAGCTCGCGCCAATCGTGAGGGTGAACGGCGTAGCGCCGGCAACGGTCGTCGAGGGGAGCGCAATGTTTCCCCGTGATCGGGTGCTCGCCTCGCTGGCCAAGTACGACATTGACCACTCGAATGATGAAGAAACCGAGGCACTCAGGCAGAAGTTGGCGCAGTTCTACGCCAACCGCACGCTGCTCAAGCAGCCCATCACGCCGGCGGACCAGGCAGAAGCCATGTTCCTGCTGCTGACCGACCGCCTCCTGCAGACGACCGGTCAGATCATCACTGTGGATGGTGGTCTGCACGAAGCCTTCCTGCGCTAGGGGTCCCTCAGGACACCCCGACGCAGACTGCGCCGCCAAGGCTCACGGACAGGATCATGTCGACATCAACCGGGACGAACCCCGCAGCGCACTTCATCGCCATCGATTTGGGCGCCGCGAGCGGTCGCGTGATGCTTGGCCGTTGCGAGGGTAGCTCCGCCGAACACCGTATCCACCTGCACGAGTTGCATCGCTTCCCGAACGGCCCCGTGGAGGTGCTGGGCCACATCCA
>JAUJLY010000137.1 GCA_030447145.1 Thermomicrobiales bacterium | reverse complement strand
GCAAGCGCCTATATGAATGCCGATATGGCGGGGAACCAGATCGCCTCGTTCTATCCGGGTCCCGGTGCGCTGACCCAGCAGATGGACCTGACAGAGATCGCGGGGCAGGCGCGGTACGGCATCGTCAGCGCCGGAGATCCGGTTGCTATGATGTTGCACTCGGAGCAGATCGCCAAGGCCGCCAAGCTCATCTTTGATCCCGCGCAGCAGATCGTCATTCTTGATGGGGATCAGCTGACGAGGGGCATCGATCTCGCTGAAATCGTAATCGGAAATGACTACGAACTCGGCATGATCGAGCGGAAGACCGGGCTCTCCGTCGAGAACATCAGCAGGAAGGCGCCAATGACGGTGGTGACCTACGGAAGCCAGGGGTCGGAAATTTTCGTTGGCGGCGAATCGGTGAAGATCCCCACCGCGACACCTGATCCCCTCACCGATCCCACCGGAGCCGGAGACGCCTATCGTGCCGGGCTTGTCACTGGACTGCTGCTTGAAAAGGACCTGCCGGTTATCGGACGCATGGCGGCACTTGCGGCGACCTACCCGATCGAATTCCATGGTACGCAGGAACATAGCTATACCCAAGGCGAATTTGTCGACCGGTTCAATGCTGCCTTCCCGAATTATCAAGGAGCGGTAACGGTTGAGGAGCTAGGTCAGTTCAAGGCCGCCGTCGGTTCCTGAGAAATCACCAAGACCAGTGACGTTGCCATCTGTGGCTTCGTCCGGACGTTCTACATCACTCAGGTGCATATTCACCTGACAGGGAGAAACACGGAAACCATGGTTACCACCTCGAACACTCGTGATTTTGATATCAAGGATCCTTCACAGGCAGCCGCGGGGCATCGACGCATTGAGTGGGCTGCCCGTGAGATGCCGGTTCTCGCGAACATTCGCAAGCAGTTCGAGAAGGACAAGCCGTTCGAAGGCATTCGTGTCGTTTGCTGCGCACACGTAACGACCGAGACCGCCAATCTGGTGCTTACCCTGAAGGCGGGCGGTGCCGATGCTGTTGTCTGTGCGAGTAATCCGCTCTCGACGCAGGACGACGTGGCAGCGGCGCTGGTTGATGAAGGGGTGCGCGTCTACGCCATCAAGGGCGAGGACGACGAGACCTACATGCGCCACATCCACTCCGCGATTGCTCACGGTCCTCATGTCCTGATCGACGACGGCGCCGATGTTGTGACCACCATTCATACCCAGTATCCGGAGCTAATCCCGGACATCCTCGGTGCTACCGAGGAGACCACCACGGGCGTCATTCGTGAGCGCGCCATGGAGGCCGACGGCGTCTTGAAGTTCCCAATCGTCGCGGTGAACGATGCCGATACGAAGCACTTCTTCGACAATCGCTACGGCACCGGGCAAAGCACGCTCGACGGCGTCATACGCGCGACGAACATGTTGATTGCTGGCAAGTCCGTGGTCGTCGCTGGGTACGGCTGGTGCGGCAAGGGCATCGCGATGCGGGCCCGCGGGTTTGGCGCCAAGGTGACGGTGACCGAGATCGATCCTATCCGTGCGCTCGAGGCGGCAATGGACGGCTTCGAGGTCACCACGATGGAGAATGCCGCAAAGAACGCCGACCTCATCATCACTGCGACCGGCAACATCAACGTTGTCGATCGCCAGCACTTTGAGGTGATGAAGGATGGCGCGATGATCTGCAATGCAGGTCACTTCAACTCAGAGATGAACCTCAAGGCGCTTGCAGAGATGTCTGGTGAGGGTCGAAAGACGCTCCGGCCGTTCGTCGAGGAATACACCATTGGCGACAAAGGGGTCATCGTGCTCGGAGAGGGCCGGCTGATCAACCTCGCTGCAGCAGAGGGGCATCCCGCGAGCGTGATGGACATGAGCTTTGCCAACCAGGCGCTCGGTGCTGAGTACATCGTCCGTGAGGGCAAGAACCTGGAGAACAAGGTGTATCGAGTGCCGGAAGAGATCGACCGCGAGATCGCTGCTCTCAAGCTGAAGGCGATGGGCGTCACGATCGACGAGCTTACCGCCCAGCAGGCGAAGTACCTCGTTTCGTGGGCAACTGAAGACTAGAGCACGTCACCCGGCCGGTTACTGTGAACGGTGGCCGGTCGGGTTAGATGCTGTTCCTTTCCGGAGCGTGTGAAAGCGCCCCATGTAGGAGCCAGGCTGTGGCCAACACATTCGACACTTCCAAGAACCTCCTGTTCACCTCCGAGTCCGTGACCGAGGGTCATCCGGACAAGGTCTGCGACCAGATTTCGGATGCTGTACTTGATGCCGTGCTGGCTGAGGATCCGGACGCACGCGTCGCGTGTGAGACGTCAGTAACGACGGGCCTCGTGCTGGTATTCGGCGAGATTACGACGAGCGCCTATGTTGATATCCAGTCGCTTGTTCGCAACGTCGTCTCCGATATCGGATATACAAACTCGAATCATGGTTTCGACGCGAGCCAGTGCGGCGTGATTGTGGCGATCAAGGAGCAGAGCCCGGACATCGCTGGTGGCGTCGACAATGCCCTGGAGCAGCGTCAGCACATGGCTGACGACGAGTACGACACCATCGGCGCCGGCGACCAGGGCATGATGATCGGTTACGCTGCAAACGAGACGCCTGAGCTCATGCCGTTGCCGATCTCGTTGGCTCACAAGGTCGCCCGTCGCCTTGCCGAAGCCCGTAAGAGCGGAGAGATCCCCTACCTGCTTCCGGACGGCAAAAGCCAGGTGACGGTTGAGTACTCCAATGGCAAGCCGGTTCGGGTGGACACTGTCCTGGTCTCGACCCAACATCTGCCCGAGGCTACCAATGAGCAGATACGGAAAGATGTCGAGGAGAAGGTGATCCGGGTTGTTGTCCCGGCCGAGTTGCTGGACGGACACACGAAGATCGTGGTGAACCCCAGCGGTCGCTTTGTCATCGGCGGGCCTATGTCCGATGCTGGCTTGACCGGTCGCAAGATCATCGTCGACACCTATGGTGGGATGGCTCGTCATGGGGGCGGGGCATTCTCAGGCAAGGACGCGACGAAGGTCGACCGGTCTGCAGCGTATGCCGCTCGCTACGTTGCCAAGAACGTGGTTGCGGCGGGATTGGCTGATCGCTTCGAGGTCCAACTCTCATACGCGATCGGTGTCGCCCACCCGGTCTCCTTCATGTGTGAGACGTTTGGTACCGGCAAGGTGAGCGATGATGTGATCGAAAGAGTGGTCCGGGAGAATTTCGATCTCCGCCCCGCCGCTATCATCGACCATCTTGACCTGCAGCGACCGATCTACCGGCAGACGGCGACCTACGGCCACTTCGGAAGGGGCGATCTCGATCTTCCATGGGAGCGAACCGACAAGGCCGAGACATTGGCCAAGGCTGCCAGGATGGTCCAGACAGTCTAGGGTGTCTGCCTGATGGCGCTCTGCGGCGCCAGAACCGACACCCGGTATTCCGGGGCTTCCGGGGCTACTGCCTGGGCTGTGAAAGAGTGGGAGAGGGTGCCGACGACACCCTCTCCCACTCTTTCGTCGTTCGGACCCCTGAAGTGCGCGGCTCGGTCCGACGGTCGTTCCTGGAGATCGCCACCTTACGGACCAGTCAAAATTCATCACTGCTTCCATCAGGACGCGAGTGAAATCCCGGGATTCACCTGCCGGAATTGTTGCTGTTTTGAGTGATCCACGCATATACGGCTATCATGGGGCAGAGGCTGCAACGCGCTTGTGGTTCAAGGTCGGGTCCTAGAAGAACGGAACTGCTGTTCACATGAAATTTGTCATCACCGTCGTCCAGGACTATGACTGTGACAAGCTGCTGCGGGCGATCTCCAAAGAAAACCTGGGAGCGACAAAAATCTCGAGTACAGGTGGATTCCTAAGGATGGGGAATGCGACTGTCCTGATGGGTGTGGAGAACGGGCGTGTGCCGGAAGTAATCGAACTAATCAGGACATATTGTCAGTCCAGAGTCGACGTGCAGCTCGACGCCACCTCTCCCGAGTACGTAGAGTGGTTCCCAGCCGGCGTCCATGAGGTGACAGTTGGTGGGGCAGTGGTGTTCACGCTCTCTATCGACCGTATGGTACGCATTATGCCCGATGCGGGTGGACCTGAATCATGACCCAAGAGCGATTTCGCTGGCTTCGCCGGTACTGGCAAGGGCTCCTCATCGCAGCAGCCGTTTCCTACGGACAGCTGCATGACACAGGTGGTACTGATGTGAGGGCAACCCAGCGGCACCCCTATGTCTGGATGCTCCCCGACGAGCCAGCGCAGCCGAGCCCACTGGAAACCGTTGGACAGCACGTATTGACGATGCCTTTTGATTTCGAAACCGAGCGAATCTGGAATTAACACCCGGTACCGATGCCGGGGAACGATGTATTGGCATCGCTCCCCGGTTCACGTCTTCGCGGATAGCCAACGCTACTCCGCGAGCACGCTCGCGGTTTGCTTGTCGTAGCGAACGTCGTCCTTCAGCATCTTTCCGAGCATGAGCTGCATTGCCATGACGTGGCTGCATGTACCCAGCGATTGGGTTCGGAACGTGTTGCAGGTGCAATCCCACCCATCCGGTGTGAGCTTGACCTGGTAGGCATTGTTGTCACCCTGGACTGTCGCATCGAAGAAATTGAATTTGACGCGGTCTGTCTCCTGAGCGTAGCGATGTGCCTTCTCGATCTTCCCGATCATGCTGGAGTTCATTGCCGATACCGCTCCTTCTCTCCTGCGCCGTGTGACGCATTATCCGTACGCACCTGGGACCTCACCGAACGGTGGCAACCTGCGGAGACAGGGCGGCATTGCCCGAGTCAACAAAAAACACCGCTCGGGGAAATCTCCCTGCGGTGTTGCAGCTTTGCGTTTGCACATCCATTTGCGATGAGATGATCCATCTCTGTGTCCCTCAAGGGTTCAGCGACACCCCAGCGCGTCGCTCACGGATCATGTTATAGCCAGAGTATACCAACACACCGCAGAAAGGAACCCCTTAATGGCGGCAACTACAATGTGATCGGCCGCGTACGAACGCATGAAAACGCGCCACCCAACCTGGATCGCGCGTTCGCGGCCCAACATCTCACCAAATGTCTACTGAGCGTCCTCTTCGTCGTCCATATCGGAGACACCTGCATTGCCAACGTAAGCATTCGCCTCCTCGTCGACCTCGTCAGGCTCCTCATCTTCCGCTTCGTCCTCGACATCCTCGTCTTCGACACCGAAGTCAAAGTCGCCCTCTTCACGAAGGGAGAGCTGCTCGCGCTCCCGCATGAGGTCCTGGGTGGCGCGGATCTGACGCGGGAAGGTCATTACGCCCTCGTTATCCTGGTGACGGAAGGTCTCCCGAAGGATGATGCGAAGGCTCTGGGCTGACATGCCCAACGCGTATGCCTCGAACTCGTTGCCGCTCCCCATGAGCTTGATCACACGGGACGCAACACGCGGATCGATCTCCCCGAGTTGCACGCCGTCATCGCTCAACACGAGAAGGCGCTCGCCTTCGACCTTGAGCTGAAGTTTGTCGCCAGGGGAAACCTCGGCAAGCTGCCCGAGCTCTGCAGGGTTTGACAACTCATCGACCCACGTTTTGCCGATTTCTTCAACGAAAACTGTCGACGTTGGGATGGTGGAATCGGCCGACTGCTGGCCTTCCGGCTGGCCTGTGGATCGGTTGTGCAACGTCTCCAATCTTTGAAGATTGCGACGGGCGATCATGTTGGCGGGATCCGCCTTGAGGGCTTCGCTATACGCATCCCGGGCGGCACCAAGCTGACGCAGCTCGATAAGTGCTCGTCCCTTTCGGTTGAGGGCTTCCGCTTCCCGCGGGAAGCGCTCGAGAATTTCGTCATTGATCTTGAGGGCGTCCTCCCAGCGGCTCTCAAGTGATGCCTCCAGCGCTTGCTGGTTGAGCTGTTTTTTGGTCATGGGCTTTTGCTTCGAGTGTGCCAAGGGTAGTGATCCTTTCATACAGTGTCTTGTGCTGAAATACCGGCGCAACTTTGTCACGAACGCTTGTACTTGCGGGCGGCCGTTCTGAGGCTAGGGGCCCAGAGTTGACGCCGGGCGAATGTCACCGTTATCTCAGTGAGGTTCCCCGGACGGCTCACCTAGGAGGAACCATGGGCTCGTTTTGGTAATTCGCACGTCCACCATTTTTCCGAGCACATCCCGGTCATCGTCGAAATGCACCAGCGTGTTTCCGCGCGTTCGACCTGTCCACCTGCCCTTGGACTTGCCTTCCACAAGCACCTCGTAGGTCGCGCCAAGGCGATTGCCATTGATGCCCGTACACAGTTGTTCCTGCAGCTTCTCAATCGCCTGATGCCGGCGAAATTTCTCCTCATGAGGGATGTCGTCTTCCCAGCGAGAGGAGAGCGTTCCGGGCCGCGGTGAGTACATAGCGAGATGAACCTTGTCACACCGCGTTTGCTCGAGCATGTCGTAGGTTTGGAGGAACTGCTCGTCGGTCTCCCCGGGAAAGCCAACGATGATATCTGTCGCCACCGTTACGCCAGGAATCTGCTCCCGGGTGTAAGCGATACGTTCCATCCAGAGATCACGCGTGTAGGTTCGCCGCATGCGTCGCAATACCTCATTGTCTCCAGCCTGAACGGGGAGGTTCATGTGCTCACACGCTGTGTCCAGATCGCGGATCGCGTGAATGACGTCGTCTCCCATGTACTTGGGGTGGGACGTGAGGAAGCGAAGCCGATCCAACCCGTTGATGTTGTCGACCGCCTCCAGCAAATGCGCGAGGGTCGTCTTTTCGTGGAGATCGTGCCCGTAAGCATTCACAGTCTGGCCAAGCAGTGTGACCTCACGGACACCGTTCGAGACGAGGCGCTCGACTTCCCGAACTATGTCGTTGAATGGGCGGCTGGTTTCCTTGCCCCGGCGATAGGGAACGATGCAGTAGGAGCAAACGAAGTTGCATCCGTAGATAATCGGCACGAACGCGGAGACACCGGCCTTGCCCGTGGCAAGTTCAGGTTGGTAGTAGTGGGGCAACTGAGCAAGATCGTCTTCAAGGTCGTTAAGCTCAGGCACGACATGAACAAGCTTGTCGAAATCCGAGGGATCGAAGAAGAGATCGACATGGGGAAAGGTCTGCTTCAGCTTCTCCTGTTGGCGTGTGACCATGCATCCGGTAAGGACCAGCGGCATCCCGGGCTTTGACTTTTTGAGGCGGGCGAGAGAGTGCAACTTGCCGGCTACCTTGTCTTCGGCGGCCTGGCGGACCACACAGGAATTGAGCACGACGATATCGGCCTCTTCTTCGCTGGCCGCCCGCTCGTACCCGACTTCCTGAA
>JAUJLY010000136.1 GCA_030447145.1 Thermomicrobiales bacterium | reverse complement strand
AAGGTGCTCCACCACCAGGCGCTTCCGGTCAATGAGAACTAATGCTTTTCGCGCCAGTGTCCGCTGGTCCAGTATGTCGCCATGGGCAGAAATGACAGGAATGAGTGACTCGTGAGCCCCTGTGATCCGCACTCCTTTTCGATGAACGAGGTGGGGCACGTAGACGCTGAGTGCCTCGTCATGGCCTGAGGCGGTCAACGGTGAACCCAAAAGAATCACTTCGCCTTTCGGCGCCGCCATTTGCAGGGCAGACTCAACGAGCCTGGGGTTACCCGTCGCCTCAATTACCGTCCGGGCACCGTTACCTTCAGAAGCATCCATGATGCGGCTCACGGTATCCCCCGATTCCGCCTCAATCGTGTGGTGAATACCGGCTTGCCTGGCGAGGTCCCGGCGAAAACCGACGAGATCTGCACCAATCACGGATGCACCATGGATGCGAAAGAGTTGGGCCGCCAGGTTGCCGATCAAGCCGAGCCCGATCACGGCAACGAGATCCCCTTCTCCTGCCTCGGAGAAAACCAGAGCGGTACTTGCGATTTGGCCAAAGCGGGCCAAGGGTGCAGCTTGCAGCGGCACGCTTGAGGGCACCGGTATCACCGGTGTTAGCGCAGGTGAAACGATGGAATAGCGTTGATGCCGCCCCGGATAGTAGACGATATCTCCCTCGGAGACATCATGGACATGAGCTCCGGCCATCTCTACTTCACCGACTGCCGCATAACCTGGTGAGAAGGGGAATTTAAATCCGGGAAAGAACGGATCCTCCTTCGCCGGGCCTTGACCGGGATCCACGATACCGCCATGCGAACCGGTAAAAAGGCCGAGCTCGGTGCCTGGACTGATGGCGCTGTAGCAGCATCTGATGAGCACCTGGTCCTCGTCGATCCCGGCGTTCATCTCTTCGCGTTGAAGTGAGGCTTCGTATGGCCGTAGTACCCGGGCCCGCTCGTTCGTTCGCCTTCCCGGTCGCGTCATCATGACCCTGGCTCCTTGTGAGTTCGCTTCCTGGTACTCCCCGCGTGGACGGCGAGTCCGCCATGTATCGGAGCGAACCGCGACAGCGGCGTATGGTCAGGGACATACATCGTACGACGATCTCATGGACACTGGAGCCCCTGGCACAGGAGACAAATGCGTCGCTCTCCCTAAAGACGCAAAAAATGACCAGAAAAACCTCTTGACAGGCAATGTACGTCAGTAGACGATCTGCACAGGTTTACCAACATTCAGAACAGCGTGTTTCTCCCGCAGGACGCAGTGTTCCGGCGCTATCGATCGGGTTCCTTTCGGCAGGACTACTGCGTCCTGTTCGTATCCTGGAGGTTGTCTGATGGTGATTCGTTGTGCGCGCGTGCTGATGCTCCTGGCACTTCTGTTTGCAGGTTTCTTTTCCCTAACGATCATGGCGAATGCTTCTCCGGCAACGCCCCACCACGGATCTATGGCGATGCTCCAGGATGATCCTCTGCTTCCCGGTGACCTGACGCCCGATGACGATGGCGACGGGGTGGTCGACGAGGATGACTCCGCACCGGACGACCCCAACGAGGGCACAGTACCGGAACCCGGCGATACCGATCCGATAGCGGATGGCGATGATGATGGTTTGCCAAACGCTCTGGATCCCGACGACGATAGTGATGGCGTGACCGACGATGACGAGAACCTGGGCGGTGACAACGCCCCTTCACCGCCGGGCCATCGCTCCGACCCCGCACCAGAGCCAGAGCCAGTCTTTGCCGAAGCAGTGCCCTCAAGCACGACAGATGAACACCCCGTGGTGCTGGCACTCCCCTCCACCGGGAGCGGCGGAACCACTGACCGCACGCTGGTTGTCGGGATCCTTACCGGCACCAGCCTTCTTCTTGCCAGCGCTGGTGGGTCCCTACTGATCAGGCGACGCTAGCGCAACAGGGCCCCTCCTTCGTCAGCCATCATCTGGGATACTGAACGCTGATGCGTCCGGAGACGGCACGAGGAGGGGCATGAAGGATGGCACCGGAGCCGGACGCCGCGTCCCCACCCCCCTCGCCGCCGTTCCGATTGAGGGACGGCGGCATCGCGACCCTCTTCCTCATTGCCGCCCTGCTGATCCTGCTGGGACTCACCCGCACAGATGTCATTGCCTACGCCCAGCAGATCGACCTCTTCTACATCACCGTGATGCTCATCGCCCTCGCGGTCCCGGGACCGATCATCCGCCTCTGGGATCTCCCTGGACAGCTGCTGCTCTGGAATGCAGCGGGGTGGTGCCTGGGCCTTGCTATCCTCGGCATGGCATCGTTCGGCGCAACTCCAATGCTGCCGCTGATCCTGATCGCCTTCGCCCTCTCCTTCTGGCCCCGGGAAGACGGTGCTCCCCTTCCCTGGATGGGAGCCAGCATCGGACTCGCAGGCGGGTTCCTCATCTGCTGGGCACTCTGGGACAACGTCTACGCGGATATCCCCTTCACCAGCATCTGATTGGCCACTGGTGCTTCACAAGCTCCATCACCTCGGGGACACTGGACGCACTGAACACAGCAGACGTGCCAGAAGCGGGTCGCGCATGAACCATCATCCTCACCGGGCATCCCAATGAAGGAGCCGCACCACCCGCAAACTTACGGGCCACGCTGGCCGCGCGACCGCTGGATCTCCCCTACCGCGCTCACCACCTACCGGAACTGTGCCTATCGTGTTCGCCTCGCGCATATCGACCGCGTGCCGGAGCCTCTCGGCTATCACGTCTTCCTCCGCAAAGGCAGGATCACCCACAACATATTGCGGGATATCGCCCATCTACTGAAAAGGCAATACCCCGTTATTGATGAAGACGAGATTCTGAAGCGCGCCCGGCTGCGCCTCCCACCGCAGGCCTTCCGTCCGAGGCGGAGCGGGAGCTCCATGCGAAGGAGATCGTCCGTTGGGTGCTCTACGGCTCGCGCTACCTCGCGCGCATTCCCGACCCGACCTGGCTGTTGATCGAGAACAACCAGACACGCAGGTGGGCCGTGTATCCGGGACGCGCGCCCTACACCATCATGGCGCGGCCTGATGTCGTGCTGCAGCGCATCGACGAGGAGAACCAGCCGCTCATCGAGATCATCGATTACAAGGCAGGACAGATCCGCCCGGAAGACGATCCTCCGGTGCTCATGCGCTTCGTCATCCGCGACCTACTTGCGCGCACTGTGGGCAATGCCTCATCAGCACGCGTCCGCTTCACCTGGCTCTGGCTCGATAGTGCCGCGGAGACGCAGATCGACCTCAGCGTGGAGCACTGCAACGAACACTGGAGCAGGATCACGCAGCATCTGCACGATCTTGCAAGTGAGACGGCATGGAAGGCAACGCCCTCCTTTCTCTGCAGGTACTGCCTGTATCACCGGAACGCGTGCACAGCAGAGATCCCGATGGAGGACTGGGGCTATTCCTGATCCCCACGCGCTGATTTTCAACGGTATGATGCATGCAGCGACAGAACCCCACATCCCTGACAGGAGGTCAGATCATGGTTGAGATCACGAGCAACACCGATGCGCTGGAAGCCGTGCGTACCGTGCGGCAGGTCCGCCAGTATGAGGAGGGCGCGGTCTCCCCTGACGACCTGAACCAGATCCTGGAAATCGCCCGCTGGACCGGTAGCTCCCGCAATACGCAGCCATGGCACTTTGTCGTGGTGGACGACAGGAGGATGCTGAAGCAGCTCTCGGAGCTGCGGGAGAATATCACCTGGGTTGCGGATGGCGCGCTCGCCATCGCGATTCTCCTGCCGGACGAGAACCCGCCCCACGAGGCCTATGACGCAGGCCGTGTCACCGAGCGAATCATGATCGCCGCCCGTTTCCTCGGGCTTGGTTCCGGCACCGCGTGGTTTGGGGAGCCGGAGCGTGAGGCGAAGGCCAAGCAACTGCTTGGGGTGCCAGAGACTATGAGCTGCCACTCGGTCGTCGTTGTCGGCCCGTACATCACGTCCAAGGACCCGCGCCCGACCGGCCCCAAACCAGGCCGCAAATCCCTCGACGAACTGGTCAGCTACGGCGCATATGGTGAGACGCGCTGAAGCCGCCCACGGGCGTGTAGTCGTGAGCGGCTCTGTGAAGTCCGATCAGCCGATCGGGCAGACATTGCTTCGCAAGTACTGCCCCTACAAATTCATGGCCTGGCGGTCGTCGTGTAGGGGTCGTACCTCGAAGGGTGTCGACCCGCGCAATCAGAGATCGAGATCGTGGCGCGGGGAGGGGTCTCCAGTCGATCAGGCTCACCCCTACAGCGTCCAAGCATTCCTGGGTCCACCCGAAGCGCGATGGGGGCCCTCCAACTGGCACGCCATTCTCTTCATGGATATGTGTTTCACCCGGACGGTGCTGGCACCGGTCGAATCACGACGGTAATCTCGTTGCGGTTGTGATGCAGCTGCCGGGCGAAGACGATCTCCCACGCCCTTGAGAGCATCCGGAACGTTTCATCGACCACCCGGAGCGGGTCGCTTGGTTGGAGCTTCACTGTCATGATACCGAGGCCATCAGGCGCCAGATGCCCGGCAGCCGAATTCATGACAGAGGCGGAAAGCACCGGCGCCATCCGCATGTCGTTCACGACCAGATCGAAGCGTTCGCTGTTCTCGGCGAGAAACGGCCCGGCGGTGGTCTCCACGTGATGGAGGCCCTGCCGGTTCGACAGGCGCGCATCCAGCTCGCCGGGGTCCACCGCCCAGACCTCGAAGTCGCGCTCCAGCAGGATGCGACTCCAGCCCCCCGGGCTCGCACCCAGGTCGAGCGCCTTGCCGCCCTCCGGCAGCGTCACCGCATCGGTCCGAAAGAGCTCCTCCAGCTTGAACTCGGCCCGGGAGATCTGTCCCTTTGGCTTGGCGAGGCGCACTCGCCCGCCCGGCCAATCGGTCAGCGCGTTCGCCGCTCCGTTCGACCCGAAGACGATCCCCTGCTCCGTGACGCAGGCCGAAAGGATATGCGCGGCTCCACCCCGCTTCACCTCGATGTCCATGTCAGCCAAGGCAGTGGCAAGACGCCGCCAGAGTTGATCCGTGCGATACGCCAAATCCACCTGTCCGCTCTGCCATACGTGAAGGGAAACCTCGCCGGGCAGCGGGAACTGCTCCCAGAGCCCCAGCGCGATATCGCCGAGCCCTGCCAGGTCCTGCGCCTCTTCCAGCTCTGCCATCCCGACGCCGCGCATCAGGTGGCGCGGAAAGACGAGGTGCTGCTCCTGGATCGTCCGCGCCATTACCGCAATGGAGACGCCCTCCTCCTCGAAGGCTCCAAGATCCGGCCCGACTGGCTCCATGAAGGAGTCGGGGAAGTGGGGCCGTAGCTCGTCGGCCGCCGCGGAGAGGTAATCCTCATCGGCAGAGAAATAGATGCGAGAGATATCCAAACGCGTGTGTCCCCTGATCCTTATATAGGAGCGAACAGGTGATGTAACGCATTCGCCGTCCCTGATCGTGTCGCGTGTCGTGGTCCTGGCGGGTTACCGGCTGCTCATTTCGCACAGTTCCCTCGTCAGAAGCCTCATCACTTACGCTTCAGTGATGATTCCCTCACGAAGCGATCGTCGCTGCCACCATGTCCCATCCAGGTCGGGGATCCTCACTGGTAGATTACCTTGTGTGGATGACCCAAGGCGGGGATAGGTGATAGTCGAGGCGCTTCGCGTCGGATTCTCATGGCCGAGCCCTCAGGGTGAAAAAAGCTCGCTGTCGCTTTTCGCCTTGCAGGCTCAGCCAATGGCCCGCTCCTGCTTCTCGGTGGCGCTGCCACCCCGGCCGAGCCCGGAAGGCGAGAAGCAGAGCGAGCCCTTGGCCAGGCGCAGCGAACCCTTGGCTTTGCCCCAGAGTGGCAAGGTTCTTGACACGCGGTTCGGACAGCAACAATCACTATCATCATCCTGAGCCGATGAGTTGAGTGCAACGAGACGAATCATGCCGAAGGATCTCTGTTCCTGGCAAACTCGGCGGTCGCAGCAAGCAGAGATTTCTCGACAAGCCAATAGACGATGCCGCAGGCATCAAGGGGCCGCATCCGCTCTGTCCCCTCGGGACAGCCTGTGAGCGCAAGCGGCCCCTTGGAATGACGATGCCCGGAAGGCTCCGAAAGGACACCTGACAGTTGATGACCTGCTGACCGTGAGGTGTTCTTTCGGAGAATACCGTGAATCGCGGCGCATACCGGAACCCGTAACCTACGACTCCGCCTTGATCGGTCCAAGCCCGTGCGACCCAAAGACAGCGTTGACGTAGTCGGCCACGTCCTGCCGCTCCTCGGTCCCGTCCAGCACCATGCATTCGAGCACGTCCACGATCTCGGGATTTATCTCATCCAGTTCCTTGACCACCTGGAGCTCGTTCCGCCTCGGCGTTGGATCGGTCACAAAGCCGTACATCGCATCGGTGAGATCGTCGAGATCGACCTGGAGTTTGAAGAAGTGTGTCATGTCCTGAAAACCTCCATTTCTGTCGTACCCCCATCATAAAGCAAGGCGGGTTCCACCATCGGCTTTGCCCTGGTACCCTGGTTACTGAGAATCATTCATGACAAGTCCGCCACAGAGGCGTATCCATGGGGCATGGTATATGCGACGCAGGTCATCTGTGTCGCCCAGTCGTCTCAAGCAGATCCGGGCAAGGTTTCGCTGCCTGTTCAATCTTCATATTCGCGACTCACCGCCCCACGCCCAAGGAGTCTTTCCCGTGGATAACACCAAGCCGGTACTGACAGACCGTCAGGGCCATCCGATTCACAACAACCAGGAGATGAGCACCGTCGGCAATCGTGGCCCGGCAACGCTCGAGAACTATCACTTCCTGGAGAAGATCAGCCACTTTGACCGCGAGCGCATTCCGGAACGTGTCGTTCATGCTCGCGGGACCGTCGCCCACGGCGAGTTCGAGGCCTACGGTACGATTGGCGATGAGCCGGCCAGCACCTACACCCGCGCCAAGCTCTTCCAGGAGAAGGGCAAGAAGACCCCGGTCAGCGTCCGCTTCTCCACCGTTGCCGGTGGCCGTGACTCCTCTGAGGTCGTCCGTGACCCCCGTGGTTTCGCCGTGAAGCTCCGCACCGAGGATGGCAACTGGGACCTAGTCGGGAACAACCTGCCGGTCTTCTTCATCCGGGACGCGACCAAGTTCCCGGATTTCATCCATTCCCAGAAACCAGACTCGGTCAGCAACAATCGCCAGGACCCAAACCGGGTCTTCGATTTCCTCGCCGAGACCCCTGAGTCCATGCACATGATCACATGGGTCTTTTCCCCGCGCGGGATTCCGAAGAGCTACCGCCACATGGATGGCTTCGGCGTCAACACCTACCGGATGGTCAACG
>JAUJLY010000135.1 GCA_030447145.1 Thermomicrobiales bacterium | reverse complement strand
ACTGCAGCGACCAGTGCAAGAAGAGGGCCTACTATTACCGTAGCAAGTCGCGGATCTGATCAGCACTTCTACCCCAGATTTACCCCAGAGCGGAAAGACTGCGGCGGACAAACACAGACGTGTGAACGTCAAAATCCCTAATGTGACGGTTAGCACGAACAGCACTGGACGCGGACGGACGACCCTCTACAAGACTCTTAATCCGCAGGTTCAGGGTTCGAATCCCTAGGGGCCCACCATTGCGTGACAGCATGCCCAATGTTCGAATCTCTACCGACTTGCCTCCAGAACGCGGGAAGTAAGAGCCAGGACGAAACCCGGTCGGGACATCCCCACCGGGTTTTATCTACTTTCAGCCCCATCGGCAAGCCAGACCTTCGGCAATGCATGGGCGCCGTCTTTGATCGTGCCAATTGGCACCAAAAGCCCTACCCTTTTGACACCCGATGCTCCAGCCCATTCAACCAACGGCTCACCTCAGCATCAGAGCGGAGGCGGACGAGACGTGGATCCGAGGCGAATCGCGACGGCCAGTCGCGCCGGTGCCTGAGATGGGCTCGGAGGGTCCAGAAAAAGATCGACTGGCGGCTGGCAAACTGGTCAGGCCATGTCTCACGGTTTCCATTCCAGAGTTCAACATTGTTGCGAATCCGGTGAATCGTCCGCTTCCAGAGCCGGGGGAATATCGTCCTGAACGGCATCCAGCCAAATGATCGTCTCGGCTGCGGCAACGACGATTTCCCCGAGTTTGGAGTCGTAACTGCCGTCGATCACCCATCCCTGGGCGGCAGCGTCCATGGCTGCGTGCACCCGGGCACGGAACTCCTCGATGGTCGGTTCGCTCCAATTCGGTCCATGGTAGAGCGCATCGAGTTCGATGTACGCCAGCCCAAGCCGGTCGGCAAGATCCGCGGAGAACGTGGACTTGCCGGCACCTGATATACCCCTGACGTTGAACCTCTGCAGGACACCCGGCCCTGGTTCCGTCACATCTCGCGTTCCGTCCATAAGGTGACTCCTGGTGGCAGCAGGCAGCAGAGTAGCAATCATCAAACATACGGGACGTGTTGCTCCGTCCAGTCCGGTACGACCTGGATTTTTGGAACACTGGTCGAGCTGATTCGTCATCTGGTGCGTGAGCTGTTCCCGGTCCCATGTTCTCCATCCGTGAGGATGGAGACTACCTGATAACGTCCGATGCTGACCGAGGGGCCGGTTCAGCATACAGGCAACCCCAGTGTTCTCATCGGCCCGCACAGTGGTGTCGACTCCCCAGTCAACGGCCGAGGTTGCTGGTCATCCAACAGATCCCTCCCGTGGATCTGTTCGGGTCACCGCGGCGAGGGACGTGGCTCCGTACATCAGTGGCACAACCCTTCCGATTGGCAGGCAAGCGCCGCACCTGTTGGTTTCCGAAGATGTATTGTGGGTCTATCAAAATGTGCGTGCGAGTTCTTGGAGATGGCAATCGTCCCACCATTGAGGAGTTACCCTGTGCAGCCAGACAACGACAACGTCCCGCGTCATGAGTCCGTAGATCACAAGCACCCAACCGACGCCGGAATGCTGAACGACAATGACGAACATACGCCGGGCACTGGGATCATGGGCGACGAGACGCTGGTTCGCGAAGTCCCCGGCGGCCTGCGTCTCGACTCTCCCCCGGCAGGATCACGAGACCGCCCTTCCCACCCGCACCCGGGCCCGACACCTTCGCCGGCAATGGATCAGGCGGAACACAAAGAGTAACAATGCCGACCGGCGCTGGAACGTCGAACAGCACCATTTACCTGACATGCTCCGGCCACACCCATTGGATCGCCAGTCAGCCCTTCCCGAGGCCTGGTTTCCTGGATTGCGTCAGAGCCCTACCTGCCGGTGCCACGCCAGATACATATCTTTAGACGGCGAGCTACCTCACGCTGTTCTGGAGTGTCGGTATGGGATTCTCCATCGACTTATCTCGCTGGAGGACAGCCGTTAGCACCTGTGGCAGGGGGGAAGGCGATGAACGTGTCGAGCCCCAAACAACGCGCCGCCATGCCGACATTAGCCTCGACGGCCCAGCACGGGGCGACGGCTATCCCACCACATACTGTTGCAGTCCTGCCCAGGCAATCCCCATCTCCTCCGTCTGGTCATGCGGTCTGCGGCACCACGATACGTAGATGGCGATCTCGGACAGGCTCCAATGAAGTCGATACGCAGCCAGTGCAAGGTCCGAAAGTGAAGCGACGTTGGTCGTATCCCTGTATGCGGACCAGTCCGGATTTGCATCGTCCAGCAGCATCCAGAGGTCGCGCTCCGGTGGCGCGTATGCCACGGTGTCCCAGTCGACGACAGCCATGTTCCCGGATCGCGTACGGATGATATTTCCGGCGTGCGGCTCCCCATGCGAGACGACCCAGCCCGATCTGTCCGCCATTACTTCAGCAGCCAACCGGTCGAATTGACCGAGTCGCTGTCGCAGCGCAGTTGCGTGATCGCGAAGCAGGCGTCGAGCCGGCTCCGAATATGGACCTGCATTCCACGTGACATCGAGTGAACTCAAAGCCTGCAGCAATTCGGGTCGGTTCGGGACGACCAACGTCTCCTTGCGCAATTGATCGACTGAGAGCTGGGTAGTTGCGTTATGAATTCTGCCGATAAGACGCATGGCGTCGTTCTTGTCAGACTCGTTCCGGAACTCACCAAACTCGGTCGACTCCACATCCACAAATGGAAAGACGGCCATCGAATAACGCTCTTCCAGACGGTGAAGCCACCTGCCGCTGGAATCCGCGATCGGCCCGATTAAAAATGACAGCTTCGCAATATCGCGCAGTGCCGCCGCCGTCCCGAACGCCGTGGCCAGCACCTTGAAAGACCCAACCTCGTTTTCTCCAGGATGGGCCACAAGGAGGTCGTCTATGGTGACGAACCACTTCTCTCCATCGCTCGTCTCAGCGATCCAATGATGGCTTCCAAAACCGAGCGGCGCATATGTCAGGGCAGCCGCATCTACATTCCAGTGCGCCGACAGAGCGGCAGAAATCGCATTGATCTCCAGGCTCTTTGGCGGAGTCTTCATCGATCCACCCGCCTCTCACGAGGAATCCCTACAAGCCCTTGAGGACCAAAACCAAAACCCGTTCCGCGGAAACCAGTAGGTTCCCAAGCGCCCGGGTCGCCGAATCCGGAGACGGCGCAAGTATCAGGAGCTGGGTCGATACCCAAACGCCGACTACCAGACACGGATAATGACGAACACCACGATGGCCACCAAAAGGAATGGAATGAAACACATGACAAGTCCTTTCCCCAGTATTCGTCCCTGTACCGCACAAGCCGGTGAGGGCGTCTCGGCACCTCTCCCCTGACGCTTCATTCACCCCGCAACGTGATCAGCGCCTTCTCCACATTCCGAATGCGGGTTTGATCGGTCTTTGCCCTGGATATCGGCAGCGTAAGTTGCTGCTTCTTGCTGTTGGACAACCCGTCGAATGCGTCCCTCGCCACGCCGTCTTCGGGCAACGCGGCAGTCAGCTCCTGTGGCACCTCGATCTCACGCGGTGAAGTATCCAGCTCGACCGTGACCTCTACATTGTCACCGGCAGCTACACCGGCCACTTGCCGCACGTCTGAACTGACGCTGATCATCGCCCGGCCCTCGGACGATCCAACCGTCGTCCGATAAGTGTAGCCATTGATCGCCACGGTGACTGCCGGACGCCTTCCTCCACCCAACTCCGCAAGAACGTCCTCGGAGATCTCGATGCCCGTCGTGTTCTTTCCGGTGGAAAGAACCGTCGTGTGGAATCGCATGTGGTCTCCATGAATGCTGAACGAGGCGGATAACGTCCGTGTCGACTGCTTCCGTGATTGTACAGACAGCAAGCCAAGCTCAAGCATATATGAGCATTGTGCTCCTTGGTCCGTAGGAGTGGTCATCAAGGCGATAATCCAGGAGCGCACGTGTAGTTCTTCTCGAATACGACGACTGGCATCGGTTCTGCAACCACCAGTTGGGAAAGGAGAATGACAATGATCAGACGTATCGTTGTGCCGGTGTCCGCGCTACTCTTCCTGCTCCTGATAGCCGGGGGCAATCGCCTTTCTGCCGCGGCTCAGGACGAATCCACCGGATACTGTGCGGGGGAGGTTGAGATTGAGATGCTGAATCATATTAACGAGCTCCGAAAGGAGAACGGCATGCATCCCCTTGTGCTCTCGGAACTTCTGGGCATCGCGGCGCAGCAAAAGGCGCGCGACATGGCAAAACAGGATTACGTGGCGCATGTGTCGCCGGACGGGCAAGATCCGCAAGAGCTCCTGCATGAAGTGGGCTACGACTACAACACCGCAATCGGCGAGAACATTGCCGCAGGGCATGAAGCTGCCGAAGCGACCTTCAAACAGTGGCTGAACTCGCCCGAACACCGTGAGATCATGCTAGATGAAAATTACACGGCGGTGGGTATCGGGAGAGCCCATAATGCAGAGGCGAAGTACGACTGGTATTGGGCAGCCGAGTTCGGGGGTGAGGTAGGCCAACAAGCAGAGGCATGCGACAGCGCAACACCCGTGGCAACGCCAGTGGCCATCAAATCCATGGGCTCCTGACGTCCGTGTCCCCGCTGTTCGGATCGTTGCACGTCCGCAGTGTAGTTAGAGTACCTGGAATAACCGGGACAGGGCGGTCTTCCGTGGCACTGCGGCGTCACGGCACATGACGAGAGGTGCATTCGTGGCGGTAGACAACACTGTGTACGTAGATGGCGAGAGGCTCCCCAGGCCGCTCCCGCTGGATCAAACCTACGACGTGGCACGGGAGCAGGGTGGTCTCGCCTGGATCAGTCTTTTCCAGCCATCCGGGGACGACCTCGCATCAGTAGCGGCTGAATTCGGACTTCACGCCTTGGCTGTCGAGGATACGATCAAAGCTCACCAGCGGGCAAAGCTCGAACGCTATGGCGAGACGCTCTTCGTCGTTCTCAAGACCGCTCGCTACCTTGACGAGCCGGAGGTCATCGAGTTTGGCGAGTTGCATATCTTCACGGGAAAGAACTTCGTGGTAACCGTGCGTCATAGCGGTGCCCCTGACCTTGCCGGGGTTCGACACCGGATCGAGCAGCAGGGAGATTTCCTCTGCCGGGGCTCCGAAGCTATCCTCTACGCGATCATCGACTGGGTGGTGGACGGCTACGCCCCGGTTGTGGCGGGCCTTGAGAACGACATCGATGAGATTGAGGAAGAAGTGTTCTCGGGGAGCCCGGACGCCTCACGCCGTATCTATGAGCTATCCCGAGAGGTCATAGAGTTCCAGCGCGCAACCAAGCCCCTGACTGGCATGCTGAATGCCCTTACCGCCGGCTTCGACAAATACGGCATAGCGCCCGAATTGCAGAGTTATTTGCGCGATGCCCAGGATCACGTCGTGCGCGTCAATGAGCAGGTCGAGGGTTTCCGCCAGTTGCTGCAGAGCATCCTCAGCGTCAATCTCACCATCGTCAGCCTTGCCCAGAATGAGGAGATGCAGAAACTGACCGAGGTCAGCATCGCTCAAAACGAGGAAGTCAAGAAGATCAGCGCCTGGGCAGCCATCCTGTTCGCCCCTACCCTGGTCGGCACCATCTACGGAATGAACTTCGTCCACATGCCGGAACTTGACTGGTTACTCGGCTACCCGTTCGCTCTCTTGCTGATGGCCGCCGTCTGCGGCGGTCTCTACCTGGTCTTCAGCCGTCGCGGCTGGCTGTAGACGCAACCAGTGAAGGCGAGAAGGAGCGAGTAAGCACTGCCCACCGCCACTGAGGTCACCGGGAAAAGGCTGTCAGATCGTCCTGGCCTCGATTTATGGATGTTCACCACGCAAGGGACGATTGGGGGCACCAGTAGGTGAACCCACCTAATCGCTATCCCGAGTGACCCGGAGAGAGGGCCATCCACCATGCCGGTTCCTGTTCGCGGCCCCTACCCTCCATGCCTGGGAGGCCCTCGTACCGCTATGACGACAAACTTTGGTCTTCTCTTAACCTTCAAATCAGTGGGGTAGAATAAGATAGAAGTCACTAAGCTTTCACGTCGTTATCCGATCCCATAAGTTCCTATAGGTTCAGTGAAAACGGATGCGTATCAAGGGCGGTCGTTTCCTGTATCCGGGAAAATGCTTCCTTTTTGCTTCTATGCGCGCGAGCACCAGCCCAGAATTGCGGTATTCGGTGGAGCGGTTGAAGCTATGAGGGGCCGCACGCTGGCCGTCTAAGGGGGCAAAATATTAGCTTTTCTTAGCCTCTGGCCTCCCGACAGACCGTCGGCGTATGCCACAATGGACGGGCCCTCACTGCCCTACAAGGCGGTGTGAGGCGTCTCACCCCCAGCCCGGCTCGTCCAGGTGGGGGGACTTTTGTCTGCCGTCTCTCGGGTGCCTCTCCATCGCCTCCCGGAATCGCTCCAGGTCGTCCACGGCAAACCGGCGGTACCCGCCTGGACTCTGAGCGTTCCTCAAGAGTACGACCAGTGCGGAACGTTGGCGGAGGCTGCTACAGCATCCAGGTGATCAGCAATCAATGGCGATCACCGAGAAGTGCGCCGGGTCCCTGCCTTCGCGTAGGACGATCGAGCGCCCAGTCGGGGAAAGCCCGGCGTGTGCGATCAACCGCTCTCCAGTGGCATCATCCACCGGGAAGTTCGCCGGGTCTCGGCCCTCGATCAGGACGATTTGACGCACGTTTTGGGAGAGTCCGGCGTGTGCGGCCAATCTTTCCGTGGTGCCACAGCCGTCCGCCTGTGAGGCCGACGGAGTGACGAGCCCGACGGCGACAGTGACGAGCATGGCCCCACCGAGCATAAGGCGACGAATGGAACAGTGATCACGAGCGAATAATTGTTGGTACGAGCGGGCGGTCACGGTGTACTCCTTTGCTGGCTCGAGCGGCTGCCACTCACTGCGGGGCGTTCACCCCGCAGTCCCAGCTGGTCTCTCGCCGGTGTTGGTGATCAACCAGAACTGCCGTCAGCGTGAGGACGCGAGCACGTCGAGAGACCCCGAGAAATACGGGGATGACCTACGGGTTTCGGGTGGTGTTGGATACGGGGTGGTGCGGGGTCAGAGGAGATGGTCGCGGACGGCGAGGACAGCGGCCTCGGCCCGGTTGGCTGCCCCCAGCTTGCCCAGCACGTTGCGCGCATGCCTCTCGGCGGTGCGTCGGCTGATGTGCAGCGCGTCGGCGATGTGCCGGTCGGTCTTGCCGACCGCGATCAAGCGCAGCACCTCCAGCTCGCGCGGGCTCAAATCGTGAGCCGTGGGAACCGGACCGTCCACGGGTTGCTGCCCATGACCAAAGAGGAGCTGGACGATCTCAGCCTGC
>JAUJLY010000134.1 GCA_030447145.1 Thermomicrobiales bacterium | reverse complement strand
ACGGCGTGGTCGGCGACAACATCACTCCCAATATCCAGGCTCTCCGGACCATCCCGACGCGACTACATCAGCCAGAAGGTCTTCTGATGCCGGGCACGATTGAGGTCCGGGGCGAAATCTATATGCGTCGCTCCGACTTCGAGGCGCTCAATCGACGGATGGAAGAGCAGGGCGGCAAGACCTTCATGAACCCTCGAAATGGCGCTGCGGGCTCGATCCGGCAGAAGGACCCGGGGATCACAGCCCAGCGGCCGCTCAGGATGTTCGCCTACCAGATTGGATACGTCCTCGACGGAACGATGCCGAAAACGCATTGGGATGCGCTTGCTTTCCTCCGCGAACTGGGTTTTCCGACATCGCAGGAGGCCGAGCGTCACGAGAGCGTCTCCCAAGTCTGGGAGCGCTGCCAGTACTGGCAGGAACTACGCCAGTCCCTCGATTTCGAAATCGATGGCACTGTCATCAAGGTCGACAACTTATCTCTCCAGGAAGAGATCGGATACGTCGCACGCGAGCCACGCTGGGCGACGGCCTACAAGTTCCCGGCCATCCAGCAGACAACAAAGGTTCTCGACATCATCATCAACGTCGGGCGCACGGGTACGCTCAACCCGCTTGCCATGCTCATGCCCGTCAACATCGGGGGCGTCATGGTGAGCCGGGCCACCCTGCACAACGAGGACGAGATCGCCCGCAAGGACATCCGAATTGGCGACACGGTGATCGTGCAGCGTGCAGGTGATGTGATCCCCCAGATCGTGAAGGTGATGGAGGATCGCCGTACTGGCGATGAGCGCCCCTTCCACATGCCGGAGACCTGTCCCTCCTGCGGCACGCCGACACACCGGGAGCCGGGCGTGGCCATGCGTTACTGCACCAATGCTGCATGCCCCGCGCAGTTGAAGGAACGCATTCACCACTTCGTCAGCCGCGCTGCGATGGACATCGAGGGCCTTGGTGAAAAGCTCGCCGACCGCTTCGTCGATCTTGGCTGGATCCATGACGTCAGCGATATCTATCACCTCGATTGGGAGCAAGTCGCCAGCCTCGAGGGGCTTGGCCAGAAGAGCACCGACAACCTGCGTCAATCCGTCGAAAAGAGCAAGGAACAGCCGCTGTGGCGCCTCATCAATGGTCTGGGGATTCGGCACGTTGGTGAACGCACTGCGACACTGCTTGCGGACCGCTTTGGCTCGCTGGAAGCCCTGATGTCCTCAAGTGCTGGTGACATCGCCAGTATTTCCGGTATCGGCGAAATCGTCGCCGCCAGCGTCTATGACTTCGCCCAGGAAGAGCGTAACCAGGCGCTCATGCATCGCCTCAAGGAAGCCGGGCTCAAGGTCGCCGAGCTACGAGACGAGAGCAACGGTGTGCAGCCACTGGAGGGCTACACGCTCGTCCTGACCGGAAGACTCGATACCATGACCCGACCCCAGGCCGAGGAGAGGCTTCGGCAGGCCGGGGCCAACGTCACCTCATCGGTTTCCAAGAAGACCTCCGCCGTGATCGCCGGAGCGGACGCCGGGAGCAAGGCAGACAAGGCCATCCAGTTGAAGGTTCCCGTTCTTCCAGAGTCCGCTATCGAGGCGCTTCTCTCCGGCATCGTCCCGGAGGAGATACAGCAGCGCCGTCTCTCATAGAGCTAATTGCAGACGTTGCGCCTGCTATGGGACAAGTTCCGCGGTCGGAGCGGTGAGGCTCCTCTCCAGAAAGGTTCTTCGCCTCGCACGACAGCACCCCTTACATGGCCACGAAAAACAATTTGGCCACTGGCCATCTTGGCAGTCTTGGCAGCCTGATGGGGTGAACTCGCCGTTAAAGCGGTTTGCAATGCGGTTGATATACGCAGGTCCGCCAGGCGGAGGGTGTAGCCGTCCCGTGCACCCTGTCAGGAGGACCCATTCGACAGGCTCAGGGCAGGCTATTGCTGCCTTCATGGACGCAAAGAGGCAGCTTGCATCGCAAGTCCTAGGGTGAGCCCTCAGGCAAAAAGCGGTAGCGACCCCTTCGCTACAGACGACAGACGCGACAGAGATGCCACCCCTCTGAAGACAGCTCAAGGCTGCCAAGATGTCCACGTTTCGTGTATAGGTGGGCTTGGCAGCCTTGAGTATCGGTCAGCCGCTTGCCGGCCCGGTTGGGCACAGGCTGCAGCCGAGATAACCAGCCAACCGGACATATTTTCTGGCATCGCGCCGAACTTCAAGGGTTGTGCTAGGAGAATCAAAAGTGATCCAACCGCGTGGAGTCGTGCTACTCTTGTCTTGAGTGGACGTACACTACCGACGGATGCAGGCTGGTATGCGGCGCTCCCTGATATTGCGGGGTGTCTGAGGGGGATAAGGATGGCTGGTTTTTCTCTGGGGTCCCACGGGGACGATCCCGTCCAGATCGTGCGCACGATCGCCCGCATCTCCCAGATGCTGATCGAACTCCGGGACGAGTACATCGACCAGCAACGGGAAGACGCCCTCGACCAGATTGAGCGGCGCCTGCAAGAGCTCCACGAACTGGGCGTTCAGCTCCACGCCCGCCGTAAGCGTGACGCCAACCTGGAATAACCTGCCGAAAGCTCAGGCGGTCTTCCCAGGCTGGGCGGTCGTGCCGGGTTGCTCCAGCGCCACGCCACCCTTGCAGAGGGGACAGGCGTCGGCCAGCCAGGCATCAAACTTCCTCGATGCGATGGCGATTAGTGGCACCTCGGCAAACGTCGTCTCGCCGGCGCTACGATCCACCAGTACTCCGACCGCGACCACGTCCACCGAATGGTTCTCAAGTGCAGCCAGGGTCTCTCGTACAGAGCCACCAGTGGTCATGATGTCATCGACCACCAGCACCCTTGAACCAGGGGTGAAGGTCGTCCCCCGCCGGATCTCCCTGCCGGCCGCCCCACTGGAAGCTCTCTCCGCATAGGCGGCGGCCACTCCAAGCTGCCGAGCAGTCTCAAAGGCGAGCAGGACCCCGCCCGTCGTCGGGCCGACTACGACATCAATCCTCTCGTCCCGGAACCGGTCAGTGAAATGCCGGCACACCTCCGATGTCGCCCCTGGATCCCGGAGCAGGTTGAATTTCTCGACGTAGGTATCCCCGTGCAGACCCGAGGCATAGAGAAAATGTCCTTTCTTGAGCGCACCGCTGGCCTCGAGTTGTTGCAGCAGGTCCGGTTGATTCAAAATGTCGATTCTCCTCTGGTCCCGAATGCCGGATTCGCCGCTCCCACAATGCCGTTCAGGCTGGTGCAGCCGTTGCTGTCCAGCCACATTCCAAGCTCGTCAATGAGCCGCGTCAACATCGAGGGTGTCGAGAATACCGCGGTGCCGACCTGCACCGCCGATGCGCCCGCCATAAAAAATTCCAGCGCATCCTGCACGCCTGAGATCCCTCCCATGCCCACGACCGGAATTTTCACCACTGATGCAACCTGGTACACCATCCGGACCGCCACCGGCTTCACGGCTGGGCCGGAGAGACCGCCGGTAAGATTTGCGATTTTCGAGCGTCGGGTGCGCGGGTCGATCGTCATCCCGACAAGGGTATTGATCAGGGAGACGGCGTCGGCACCCGCACCCTCCACCGCAGAGGCGATCTCCATGATGTCGAGGGCGCCAGGGCTGAGCTTGACGATCACAGGTAGCGTGGTTGCCTTTCGAACCGCTTGTGTGACTGTCTCCGACATCCTTGCATCCCAGCCAAAGCAGAACCCGCCCGCCTCGATGTTTGGGCAGGAGATGTTCACTTCGATCCCTGCAATGCCTGCCACATCATCCAGCTTACGCGCCATCATCGCGTAATCCTCAACCGACTCCGCTGAGATGTTGACGATCGCCGGCACACGCCAGTGCTCCCACGTCGGCGGGTATTTCCTGATGAATCCGTCGATGCCAGGATTCTGCAGCCCGATGGCGTTCAACATGCCCGACGGCGTCTCGGTGATGCGCGGCATGGGGTTCCCCGAACGCACCTTTGGGGTGATTCCCTTGCAGACAAAGGCGCCGAGCCGCTGCACATCGATCATGGGGCTATATTCCAGCCCATACCCGAAGCAGCCGGAGGCAGGAATCACGGGGTTCCGGAGAACAAGCTCTCGAGGATTGCTCGGGGCGAGATCAACGGTGAGGTCCGCCATGTACTGCTGTTTCTCGACCGTCACCATTGCACCATATCCATGTCGAACACGGGCCCGTCGACGCAGGAGGTCTTCATTCCCCGCTTCGTTTCCACCATGCACCCCAGACATGCACCGACGCCGCATGCCATGGTCCGTTCCACGCTCACTTGCACCGAGGGCCGCTTCCCCATACGGTTCGCCAGCACCACGCTCCGGAGCGACTCAAACATCGGACCCGGCCCGCACGCGAAGACCTGATCGGCCCATTGGAGATAGTCAGGTACAAGATCCGTCACGAATCCGTGATACCCGGCGCTACCGTCCTCCGTCGCGACGACATACTCGACTTCGCCGGGGATTTCGGAAGCTTCCAGCAATGCGCCGGCGTTTGCGGCTCCGAGCAGATAGGTTACGGATAACTTCCGGGCAACCGCCTCACGCGCCAACATCAGGAGCGGCGCCGCTCCCACCCCGCCTCCGACCATCAGCAGATGGGTGCTCCTGGGGGCAATGTCGAACCTATTGCCAAGCAGACCCATCACGTCGATCTCGGAACCGATGTTGCGATCGACGATCCAGCCACCGCCGCGGCCATAGGGCCGCACGAGGATCGTCATGAGCCCTTCATCAGGCGCGACACCGTAGACAGAAAAGGGTCGTCGCAAAAGAGGGTCGTAAACGGCCCGCTCCCGTGGCAGAACATTGACGAACTGCCCCGCCCGGGCTGCGTGCAGAACCTCAGTGGGCGCGGTGAACGTCATCAGCCAGGAATCGCCCATAACGGGATGCTTTGCGGTGATAATTCCCTGGAACTCGCGCATCCGCGCTCCTCCAGTGTGACCTTCCCGGATGGCAGACATCACCTTCTCCCGCTCGCCAGCTGCAGCATACTAGTACCCAAAGCTTTGCCGGCGGTACATCTGGATCGGCTCGACAGTGTAGACGGAGGAAGCCTTCTCCATCGCATCCACGACCGTCCTCGCGGTGTCCACGGAGGTGATGCATGGTATACCGCGCTCCACCGCCGCCCGCCGGATCTCCAGCCCGTCAAGCATCTCCTTGTTGGCCGGGCCAGGGGTATTGATGACCCCGTCCACCGTACCGTTCAGGATCACATCGAGCATATCCGGCGAACCTCGGCCGATACGCTTCGTTACGAGTTGGACCGGCACACCAGCGCGCTCAATCATCGCCGCGGTGCCCTCGGTCGCATAGAGCTTGAAGCCCATTCGCGCCAGTTGGGAGATCATCGGCAGCGCCTCGACCTTGTCCTCATCCGCCAGGGAAATCAGGATCGATCCGTTATCGGGCAACGCCAGTCCAGACGCGATCAGGGCCTTGAAGAAGGCTGAGGCAAAGGTGCGGTCGATGCCCATGACCTCTCCCGTCGATTTCATCTCCGGTCCGAGGTGGACTTCCACACCGCGCAGCTTGGCCATCGAGAACACCGGTGCCTTCACTGCCGTCAGCGGCTGTCGCGGCCAGAGCCCGCCCTCATATCCCTGCTCCTTCAGCGTCTTCCCCAGCATGATGTTGGTGGCGAGCTTCACCATCGGCACACCCGTGGCCTTGCTCAGGAATGGGACTGTTCGGGACGATCGGGGGTTCACCTCCAGCACGTAGAGATGACCTGCGTGGATGACGTACTGGATGTTGATCAGTCCCCGTGCCTTGAGACCGATCGCGATCCGCGTGGTGTACTCGGCAATCCGCTCCACCTCCGCCGGGAAGAGGTTGATTCCGGGGTAGACAGCAAAGGAGTCGCCGGAGTGGACTCCCGCGCGCTCGATATGCTCCATGATCCCTGGAATCAGCACCACCTCGCCGTCGCAGATCGCATCGACCTCGACCTCCTTGCCGACCAGGTACTTGTCGACCAGGATTGGATGTTCCGGGGTGAGATGCGTCTGGTTACGGACGTATCGCGCCAGGTGATCGGAACCGTAGACGACCTCCATCGCGCGGCCACCGAGCACGTAGCTCGGCCGGACCAGCACCGGGTATCCGATCCGGTCGGCGACGGCTTCCGCGTCATTCAGCGACGTCACCGTTGCCCCCGGCGGCTGCGGTATGTCCAGGCCACGGAGGAAGGCCTCGAAACGCTCCCGATCCTCTGCGAGATCGATGGAGTCGAGCGAGCTTCCAAGGATCGGTGCACCGGCATCGCTCAGGGGATGCGCAAGATTAATCGCGGTCTGCCCGCCGAACTGCACGATCATCGGCGGCATGTTTGCGTCATCCCCGCCTGACTCGTGCCGCATGATCTCCTCGACGCTCTCCGCGTCCAGGGGCTCGAAATAGAGCCGATCAGACGCATCGAAGTCGGTCGACACCGTCTCGGGGTTGGAGTTAACCATGATCGAGGAGAGGCCCGCGTCCTGCAACGCACGTGCGGCCTGCACCGAGCAGTAATCGAACTCAATGCCTTGACCAATGCGGATCGGCCCTGACCCAACAACGATGGCGCGGTTCCCTTCGATCGGCGGCGCCTCATCCTCTATCTCATAGGTCGAGTAGAAGTACGGAGTCTGTGCCTCGAACTCAGCGGCACACGTGTCGACCATCTTGTACACCGGCGACATGCCCAGCTCGTGCCGCAGGTTCCAGATTACGTCGGTGCCCTTTCCTGCGCACAAGGCGATTTGTCGGTCGGAGAAGCCCATTTGCTTGGCGGACCACAGGACCTCGGGGGTCATCTCCCCGCTGCCCAACGTGCACTCCATACCCACGACTCGCTCAAGTCTCCAGAGGAACCAGCGATCGATGGCACTCAGCTCATGAATGTCGTCCACCGTCATTCCACGCCGCAGTGCCGCCATCACGGCCCAGAGGCGCAGATCAGTTGGCTTCCGGAGGAGCTCCTTCAGGGTCTCAATATTGTCGCCCCACGCCGGATCCTCCCAAAGTAGGTCCTTCGCGGTCGTCTCAAGCGAGCGCACGGCCTTCTGGATCGCCCCCTCGAAGGAACGATCGATCGCCATCACTTCGCCTGTGGCCTTCATCTGGGTGGTGATGCTGCGGTCAGCGCGGGGGAACTTGTCAAACGGCCAGCGGGGAATCTTGGCGACGACATAGTCGAGAGCAGGCTCAAATGCCGCCGTGGTCTTACCGGTAACGACGTTGGTCAGCTCATCGAGTCGCTTTCCGATCGCGATCTTGGTGGAGATCCGCGCGATCGGATACCCCGTAGCCTTCGAGGCCAGCGCGGACGACCAGGCGACAGCAGCCCTCGTCGAGGCCGCTCGGCTGAGCAG
>JAUJLY010000133.1 GCA_030447145.1 Thermomicrobiales bacterium | reverse complement strand
TGATCCGGTCGAGGGCTCGCTCACGTCCATTTCCTCCTGCATCGGCGGGCCGAGTGGAAGACACGCTCGTCGTCCTCAAAGCGAAATGATGCCTCGCGACGTCCGCCTGAAACAGAACACGATTGTTGTCATGGACCCATGTTTGAGAGAATAGCAAAAGGTCATGGCAAAGGAAACAGTCAAGCCACAGTGGTTAGGATTCCAAGCGACACAGCCCTTCGAGCCTTGAGGGAAGACGACATCCGTTGGCTGGAACTGGTGGTACGCGACGGAGAACACGCATGTGCATGCATGCCGCTGGTTACCAACGGTGACTGCATCCGTTCCGACACGCTTCTGCAATTGGACTACCGGAGTGTTGCCAATCACCTCAAGGGTGGAGCGTGCGGGGACCATCAGTCATCCTCCTGAAATACGGCATTGGGCACCGGCGTATAACGCCGCGCGTGTCGATTGTGAGTGTCCCGATGGTTGTCCATATGTAGCAGAAGGCCTGGGATGGATCCGTCAACTGTGCGGAATCCAGCGCCGGGATAGCACGCATGGCATAGACCCGGACTACTATCGTGACCTCCGCGCCCGCATGAACCGGATTACATATGGGATAGTCGCCATCCGACTATGCATGGCCCAAGGGTATCTCTGAACCGAGGTGTAGACATATCACGTAACATTGAAGTTGCCAGAAACGAGCCGCCAGCGGATTTTTGTCGGGATTGACTCCACGAATTCGGGTCGCGGCCAGCTTCTCATAACAGGCAGTAAGCCCTGAAACGCGATAAGAGGAGGGCATGACATGAGCTCCACTGACTTCGTCGCTTCAGATAACAGACTCATCATGCGGAATACAGTGACTGCCTCAGTCGTCACCCTCGCGCTCAATCTTGTGCTTTATTTCATCGGCGACGCGGCCGGCTGGATTCCCGATGAGCTTCCCGAGCGCGCAGAGCAGTTCGGCGTCCCCGCGCTCATCCTCAGCACCATTGTCCCCATCCTCATCGGTGGCGTGGTGCTCGTCATTCTCGTCCATACGACAAACCATCCGGTGCTGATGTTCTGCCTGATCGCCTCCGTCGCATTTATCGCGACGCTGGTGGCTCCACTGAGCATCGCCGGTGCGTCGACGGCATTCCGGACGTTTCTGGTGTCGCTACATCTCGTTACCGTTGTCGTTGGGACGGCGCTCTTGGTCAGGAACGTCGCCGACGAACCGGAGTAACTGCCAGCACCCCTATCAGGCGAACAACACAGCGATAATCTCGCCGGAATCCTTGTGAGGACGGCTCCATGCAAGCGCGCTCTTAACGAGCAGACCCTGTTGTGTACAATAGTGCATACAAAGTTGCATTCGTTATTGCATAAGCGACGAGGTGCAGTGATGGCCGGCACGAGCATTCGAATCGATCTCACTACCCATCAGAAGATCAAGGACATTGCCGGGCGAGAGAACAAACCCATTGGCGAAGTCGTTGCTGATGCCATCCAACGATATGAGGACGACCAGTTTTGGCGCAACGCCCATGCTGGCTACCAACGCCTACGTGACGATCCCCAGCAATGGAAGGCTTATCAGGACGAGATCAGGGTTTGGGATGTCACGTTGATGGATGGGCTTGAGAACGAGGATCCTTACTATCCACCGGAGGAACTCGAGGATGCCCTCGGCCAGGACACCTAAGCAGGGAGAAGTCTGGGTCGCCTATCTTGATCCAACTGCTGGCCGGGAGCAGGGTGGGGTGAGACCGGTACTTGTCGTCTCCAACAACGCATTCAATGCCCTGCCGCACGATCTCTGCATGGTCGTTCCAATCACCCGGACCGATCGAGACTTGCCGACCCACATTCGTCTTCATGCTCCGGAAGGCGGTCTCAGTGATGATTCGGTGGCGATGTGCGACCAGATACGCACGATCAGTTTGGAGCGTATACGCTCCTTTCGAGGCACAGTGACAAACGAATCACTTCAAGTCATACTTTCGACTCTTTCCAGATTCCTCCGATAAGCCATCACCTGATCCCTTATTGTCCCGTTTGAGACTCATCCATCGCCTCCCATGGTTCCCGGCCAAAGCGCGAGTGGTACCGTTCCAGCAGCCTGAGCACCGGACCACCCAACGCCAGCACGAGCGCGATGTTCCCAATGGCCCGGAAGGCGTCGAACACGAGCGATGTGATGAGGTAGAACCGGTCGTACCGCGATACCGTCTCGCCCATCGAGAGACCAGGTGTCCAGTAGAGGGAGGAATCCGCCCCCGCGCCCGGCGCGGTGAACGGCCAGAACCAGATGTTCATCAATGCCCCAAAGAGCAGCCCCCACACACCGCCGAAGAGCGCCAGCATGACCAGCCGCGCCCGTGGGGATTCGATCCGGGGCAGCCAACCAGCGGTCATCCCCATCCAGCCAGCACCGAGCATCTGGAACGGCAGCCATGGTCCGATCCCGCCCGTCAGGAAGCCGGAGAGCAGGATTGTCACCGCCCCCATCTGGAATCCCATCGAGGCCCCGAAGACGGTTCCCACCAGCATGATGAGCAGAAAGACGGGCGAGGCGCCGCCCAGACTTGGAACGAGCCGCAAGGTGGCGTCGATCGCTACGAGTACGCCCAGCAGCGCCACGGTCTTGGACCGCGCAACCCCACCGTGATCCTCGGCGATCGTCACCAGCATGGCGACCAGGCAGAGCACGGTCACCCCCGCGAAGATCAACGGCGCCACCCCACTGTGAGCGGCGTTCTCGTCCCTGAACTGCTGCAACCCGGGTAGCAGGAAGGGATAGAGGAAGGCTGCCAGACCGCCAAGGCTCGCGGCAGCCAGGACCAGCGTCGACGACGATCGCCACGCTCCTCCCCTACCCCAATTGTGCGTCTCGCCCGGACGGATCATCTGCTCCCTGTTCCGCTTCGCCGGAAATCCGGCGACTTTCCGCACCTAGTATGGACTGATAGGATTTGGAATACGCCGTTCGGACCCTGAGGGTGAGAGGCCACACGCTTTTATGGAGACAACCATCGGAGAAATTATCCTGCATGACCTGCTTGCGTGGGAGCCGCACCTGACGTTTGTCTCACCGCTTGCTGTGCCCGCTGGCATTCCCGACCCGCTGGCGCGTGAGGTGGATTGGGTGCTGACGGCCCGCTCCAGCCCCCCGATGCTGCCCTTCCTCCGGGGCGGCGAGCTCATCGTCCTTCCCCAACGTATCGTCCAGGAGACCGGAATCCCCTTCGCGAGGCTTGTCAGTGAGATCACGATGCAGCCCATCGCCGGGATACTCACCGAAGCACCGGTACCGGCCATTCCCGACAACCCGCTCGTGATCCTCAGCACGGACAAGATTGGCCCGGAGACGGAAAGCGAACTCAACCGCCTGCTGGCATCACGCCGTCGCGAGTTGCTGCAGGCGGCGTCGGAGGTCGATCGGCTTATCACCGATGCCCTGGAGCGCCGCGTCCGTCCGGCAGAGCTGCTTGACGCGCTCTCCCAGCGCCTCAGGACTCCGATCAGTGTCCTCACGGATGACGGATCGGTCCTCTTCTCGACCGGCTCCGGTGCGGACAATGTACCAGCCGATGCCCGCATGTCCCGTGAATGGCTGAGTGCTCCCCTGAAGGAGAAGCAGACACTCTGGCTCGGGCCCATCCCCGCCCATAACCACGCGCTGATGAGGATGACCCTGCATCGCGTTCGCGAGAGTGTGCAACGCTCACTGGATCGTGATGCGACAACGGCACCCCACGGGACCGCGCGGGTATCCGCGCTTAACGCCCTCCTCCTGCCCCACGCGGGGTTGCAGGGCGACTCTGTCACCGAGCAGGCCTTTCGTGCCGGCATCGCCCCGGGCCGCATCCTCCACGTCGCCCTCGCACCTGGCTCGCTCGCTGACAGCTCGCTCCGCCGCATGCTGGCCCCCCTGGGCGAAAGTCATGAGGCAGGACACGTCGACGGGTATCGCGCGGTAATCACCGTTGCCATACCCGCGGCCTCCGGCAGGGGGTTCTTGCCGGAGACCCCAAGGATTCCATGGATCGCGATTTCAGCTCCTATAGATACGGCACGGGAGTTGCCACAGGCTGCCCGGCAGGCACGATACCTCGCCGCCCTGATCGAAGCGAGCGCCATCAGGGTACCAGTTGCCCGCTTCTCCGATGAGGCGCGCCTTGGGGTCTACCGGCTGCTCTATGACTCCTGGGGCTCGCCACTGCTCGAGCGGTTTTGCTCCACGCTCCTCGCCGATCTGGAGCAGGAGGATCGCCGGGGCCTGCTCCGGGAGACGTTGCGCATCTTCCTTGAGCAGGGAGGCTCCTTCCGGCTCACAGCCGAAGCGCTCGGGATTCACCGGAACACCCTGACCTACCGGCTGAAGCAGATCCGGTCCATCATCGAGGTCGACCTCGATGATCCACACACACGCCTGAGCCTGCAGATCGCCCTGATCGCCCGCCAGCTGCCCGACCCACCGATGTAGCCGTAGTGGAGGGCCCTACATGTCTGCGCCAGCCTGCAGGAGACCGCCTGGCAGCACCGTCCATCCCCCACTGACTCGGCTCCGTTTCCTCCCCTCCCCACACTGTTGACATCCCGAGCCATATGGTAGATTGTGTACGTACACATCGTTCGGTCGTTCTTTACGACATGACGTCGGCTGGGATGTCGCGACCGACCGGGAGTGGAGAATGCACAGGGAACACGAACACACCTGCCATAGCCGGCCCGACACTGTGATGCCCACGACGGCACCGGTGTCTTGTTTGTTTTTCAAGAACCAGCGCACAAATGCGCCAACACCCATGGCGAACTCCCCTGCGGAGCAGGCGCGCAACGAGTGAGGGAGGACCTCTTAATGGCGAATGTTCCATCACGACCTGGCCGGCGTCCACCCTCGCTTCCCGAGGTCAGCCGGCCGGCCAACCAGCTCTGGCAGCCTATCGAGGCCGAGTCGATCCGTTGGGAAGGTCAGGTCCTGATCGTCGGCGGCGAGCAGGACCTCCCGGCCCTGCTTGTCGTCACACGCGAGCGCCTTGTCCTGATCGCGAACGGGCAGGTTTTGCTGGAGTTCCCGCGCGAGTGGCTGCGACCGGCACCAACATTGGCCGTGGAGAACGGCGTACGCATCTTCGTTACCCCTGAAGGGGAGCCGGGAGAGCCGCTGCCGATCATGCTACGGGCCCGCGCCGGTCGTGGCGCCGCTGCCGAGCTGGTGGCCATCCTGACCGGGCGATCACTCGCGATGCATTCGGCCGCACCGGAGATCATCATCCCGAGTTGGCGAGCCAAGGTCGGCGCATCCCATGCGATGGCGCTTCCTGCCCTCGACGAGGATTTCGAGCAGCCTGTCGCTCGCAGACTCCCATCCTGGCCACCGGTTGAGCAGGAAGCGGTCGTCGTGGAGCCGAAGCCGCAACCACGCCCGCAGGGGCGGCCGATGCAGGCGATTACGGAACAGCGACGTGCCTCAGGCCAGGGAACATCGGTAGCGGCATGGACTGCGTCCAATATGCCCGAGCCACCGCCTGTGCCCTCGTCGATCAGCCGCGCTGCCCGGAAGCAAGGCACACGGGCCGACGGCTTCACCGTCGCCGACGACATCGATACCATCCCACCTGTTCCCATACACGCACCGGCTCGCACTCGGGGACATACGATTGTCGCGTGGGCGCTCCGGGCGGCGATCATGCTGGTTCTCGTCAGCATGATCGGCTACTTCGGACGCGAGCGCCTGGCGGTCAGCATGGACGATATCTGGGATCGCATCCCGGCGGATGTCCAGCAATCGCTCGGTATCGCGGATACAGATGAGCCGGACGAGCTTGCAATCAACACCGCACCTGAGGGAACCGATACGGGGAACAAGGGTAGCGACGGGACCAACGGAGCCTCTACCGCGGGGCAGGCCATTGCAGAGCCAACGCTGGCGCCGACTGACGCTCCGGTGGAGACAGAGGTCGCGCAGGAGGCGCCGAGTGAGGTGGCGGTCCAGCAGGAAGATCCGACCGCGAATATTGGCGGTTCGACCACCGAGCTCCCCCCGACCAGCGATGCGGCGGATGAAACAGATGATCCGACCGATCCGCTTGCGCCCACCGAGACCACCATCCCGCCGACTGAGCAGCCGACCCCGACCGAGATCCCGGTTGAGCCGACGGCGGTACCGACAGAGATTCCGGTCCAGGTGGCAGTTGTGCCAACAGAGATACTGACTGAAGTACCGACGACTGCACCAACCGAGGAACCGGTCGTGGAGGCGTTGATTGTTCCGACCGAGGAACCAACCTTTGAGCCAACCACCACTCCAACCGAGGTGCCAACGGTTGCTCCCACGGTGACTCCGACAGTTGAACCGACGGAGACTGCAACAGTGATCCCGACAGCAACTCCAACTGAGGAACCAACAGCTGAGCCGACTGCCACCTCAACTGAGGAACCGGTAGTTGAATCGATGGTCGCTCCGACAGAGACTCCCACCGCGGTCGCGACGGAAGAGCCGGCAGAGATCCCGACCGAGACGGCAGCAGCAACTGCCACTGTTGATCCGACGGCCGACCAGCAGCCAACGATCGAGTCCCAGGAGCCGAGCGTTCTCCCGGAGACGACCCCGGAGCAGGCAGTGGTCTCGGATGGCTTCCGCTACACGATCGAGGGGGCGTCGGTCGGCCCGACGATCCAGGAACTTCCGGAGATCAACTCCGTCGGCGGCTATGGCGAATGGGTGGTCCTGAGCGTCTACGGCCAGAATCTGTCCGACGAGGCGCAGGTCTTCGATATGGCCAACTTCCGGCTCATCGCGGATGGCCAGGAGGTACAGGTGGACGTTGGCAACGCCTGGGTGAGTGGCCTCGCGGGCAACACCCCTGCCTATGGCAACACCGATGCGATCCAGTGGGCTCCCGGCGAGGCCCATCGCTTCACCCTGACCTTCCTGGCACCGCCTGCCGCGGAATCGCTGGTGCTCCAGGTGGGAGACCAGACGATCGACCTGAGCCCGGCGCTTGATAACCCCACGCCACTGCTTGACGACGACCAGACGCCGGTGGCGTCGGATCTCCTGCAAGGGACCGTGGTCGAGGTAATCGATGGCGAGACCATCGTGGTCGAGATCGACGGTGTCCGGCAGACGGTCCGCTCTCTCGGGGTGGACGCACCGACGGGAGACGCGTGCTACGCAGAGGATGCAGCAGCGGCCAACGGCTCCCTCGTCTCGGGACAGACGGTTACCATCGAGCGACAGGCAACCGACACCGACGCCCGCGGGAACTGGGTCCGCGACGTCTGGGTGACGAATGATGCCGGACAACCGGTACTTATCTCACAGCAACTCGTCCTCGCCGGCGCCGCGGAAGCGGACATCAGCGACCCGAACACCCGTTTCGAAGGTTG
>JAUJLY010000132.1 GCA_030447145.1 Thermomicrobiales bacterium | reverse complement strand
AGTTCATCACATGGCTTCGTTCTTTCAGGAAGACTCCGGCACCCGCGTGATTCAGTGTCGCACGCTGATCGTGCTCATCGTCACACGAGCCATGTCGGCATCGGCCGACCGCATCGGTCTGGAAGCCGCCGCCGATCGCCTGTCCCTGCCTTGTCTCACAAACGGCTGTTTTTGGCACTCTTTCGCGGTTTCGCGAAACTGATCTATACCTCCCCGATTTCAGTTTCAAAGCCTATGCCAAAATCAACGTCTCGTTATTCACGTCCTGTACTTCGTGTGTATGTAACAGGTGTGGCTAGCGCCTGAAGCGCGTCAGGCCGAACAGTTGGTTCGATCCGGACGCGCTGGACAAGTCGATCGAGGAGGCCGAGAAGAAGATCCAGGAGGATCGGAAGGCCAGGGGCGAGAAGTTGAGGAAGTCCAAAATACGTCGCAGGTTCTAGTTCCAGGACCCACTGTGTAGCTATTCTGGTCGTGGTGATAGGGTGGACCGCCTTTCAAGACAACTGGTTATTGGAACACCTCTCCGATATGGACATCGCCAGGGCAGCGTCTTGAATCAAGAAGTCACTTATGCAGCTTCGATGGACGAGCAGGCCCCCTTCCCGCTTTTTGAATAGAACCATGATGGCATGCAGGGACCGAATGTGTCCAACGGTCACATGCCAGTAAAAAGAGCGCCTTAAGCCTATCGTGGCAGGCAAGGGCTACATTATGCATCTGTAAAATTACTGATTTGCACCTGAGCGGCTTGCGGGAATCACCGACTTTCGTGTCACACGTAGAGCCGATCATGGTGCCACAAGCTCACGCTTGATGCTTTACGGTGCAAAGTGTTCTTTAGGGGTGGGGCGTACGCCGATGTATGGCCTATTGCTATGTTCCAAGCAACGAGCGGAGCTCAGTTGTGATGCGCAGCTGTGTCCCACGATGTGGTTGTGCATGACCAGCAGCCTAGGCAGGATGACGGTCGTCCACTCATCTCGATCCGGACGGTGGTACTCCGTGTAGATCGCCTCCGGATCCTGTTCGAGCCCAGTCTCCACCTCCTCGAGCTTGTTCGCCTCCTTGCCGACATGGGCAACGTACGTCTCCTGCACCACCCGCCGCCCGAGCAGTCCCACCGTCTGCCGGTCGCATGGCCGTCCATCCGGGCCGAAACTCCTTGCCTCCGGATGCCTCCGGAACTCTCTGAGCACATCGCGATAGGTCTTGAGCCTCGCCCGTCCTAGGCTCGCCATTGCCGCTGTGGTACCGACCAGGAATTGTTGGCCCGAGTAGCGATCGATCCACGGCAGGTCCAGCCATTTGGTTGGGTCTGTTTTATACGGCGCAATGGGCTGAAATCGGACAGGACCAACGCCCTCCAGCTCCTCGCCCTGCGCGTAAGTGAACAGCGCCACCGGACTTCGCGCACAAGCCGACTGACGATGATGAGCATCGCCGTGCAGGCGAGCCAGAAGTTGCCGACGTCCGCTAGGCACCCGCTACCCTCACTCTATCCTCACCCCTCGCAGCCTGTCGCCAGTCCCCAGCGCGTACGCCATCCCGCCGACGCGGCACAATACGGGTATGCAGTCGAGAAGCTGCGGAAGTCCAAGGTTCGTCGCAGGTTCTAACTGATCCTCGGAGAGAGATTCAATAACCAGACAAAACAGAGCAGGGTGATGGGTACATAGATACTCGTCACCCTGTTTCTTTGTGTTTGGGACGACCCCACACTCCACCGGAAAGACCATCCCCATCTCCCAAGCTACATACCATCCTCCCACTGCATGCCAAAACACCACTTTAGGCATATGGTTCTCCAACCGTGTACTTACAGCCATAAACACGACATTATATTTATATGAACGACCGCACCGCGAAGTCGTCTAAGATACAGAGGAGTTAGACATGGAAGCCCGAATTTTGGAAGACACACTGGTCACCTATCCCCGCATCGACTGTGGCACCTGCTTCGATGAAGGGACGACCGAGGACTTTGTGGATGATGCATTGGCCGATATCTGATCATGGTTCCCTGCCCCGATTGCCAGAAGGGTCGGGACCTCCAGGACCAGCAGGAACCAGATGGCTTCACGGCACAGGATCCCACAAGCTGGTGAGCACAGTGGCCGGCAGTCAATCCTGCCGGCTACACCCCGAAGGAGACTGAGATGGCGAACGTAGTCGAGCAAGAGTCCACGACCGAGGTCGAAACCCCACCTGTGGAAAAGCCAAAGTCCCACCTGTCCTGGAAAGAGCGCCTGGCCCTCATGACTCCAGAGGAAGCTGCGGAAGCTCGCAAGAAGGCCGCAGAAGCCAGTCGGAAATCGAAAGCCAAACGACGTGGCATGACCCCAGAGCAGTCATCAGTCAATCGCCTGGAGGCCAAGCTGGCCCGGATCGACACTCAGCTCGCTGAGCTAAAGGATGCCAAGACGGCGGTAGCCACTGACCTGAAAGAGGCCAGGAAAGCACTCGTCGCCGCAGAGAAGGCCAACCCGACCATTGGCATGGCTGAGGTTGGCGATACTGAAGGCTATCCAACAGAGGAGGAGTACAACGATGGAGCGGCATGACGCAGGGCAAGATCCGATCATTGCGCCACAGGCTGTGTTGACTGGTATCTTGGCTGTACGCCAGTCGGGGCTCACTAACATGCTTGACCGGCCCCGGGTCGCCGAAATTGCAAAGGCACTCGGGTACGATGAAGCTAGTGAATGGATCAACGCCCACAGATCGGAATACGTGCAGGGCATCTTCCGGGGGTTCAAACCCGTGACCATCGATTGGGACAAGGTCCAGGTCAGTGACTTCGAGGATTGCCGGTGCGGCTGTGGAGGGCGGAGACTTTGTGGGGAATCCGATGAAGCCTGACGTCGAGTTGATGGCGCATGCCGTTGACCAAGAATTGTCTATCACCTACCGTGGCAAGACTTGGAATCTGACGGCCTATCCATTGGAAGACTTCGGCACATGGGAAGCGACGGCACACGAGCAGGGGACAACCACCCCTGCTCTCCCTGCTGCTGAATGGGGTGCACCTGGCCTGTTTCGCGATCCCTGGACCGCGCTATCAATTCTGGCTGACGCCATTATAAGGAAAGAGGGTATCGATGGCTGACAAACCGTACCGGGTCGCGATCATGGCACGTGTGTCCACACCCAAGCAGGGGGAGAAACCTATGTTCCTCCCTGACCAATACCGGGAGTGCCATGAGTATGCAGCAAACCGCAATTGGATCGTAGCCATAGAGCTGGAAGATAAAGCCAGCGGCATGAAGTGGGACCGACCCGGGCTGGCCGCAGTTATCGACCTCGCTGACAAGGGACACATCGATGGTGTGCTGGCCCTCAATCATGACCGCCTGTGCCGTGATGACGATGTGCGGTCCTGGCTCAAGATCGAGCTGAGAAAGCGCAATGCCCGGATCCACCCCACCTCAGTGCCAGATGAGCCCGAAACGGCCGAAGACCGGGCAATGGACGGCATGAGCTCGCTCATGGCACGGTACATGAGGGACAAGATCATCGTCGGCACTTCCCAGGGCCGAGCGGCCAGGGTCCATGAAGGCAAGATTCTCCACAATGGCACCCCTGCGTTCGGGTACAAGCTCAACGACGACAAGACCGGGTACGACGTGAATCCTGTCACCGCCCCGTGGGTCGTGGCGATCTTCGAGAAGTATGCCGATGGTTGGTCTCCACGGCAGATTGCAGAGTGGCTCAACAACGAACCTGGTGCGCCCAAGGCACTAAGGGGCGAGAAATGGCCGCGGGACACTGTAGCCAAGATTCTGCAGCGGGAGGATTACACCGGCACCGGTTACCGGCTCGGGTATGACATACGGACTGACGAGCACGGCCGACCCTTGACGAAGCATCCAGTCCAGTACAAGGATCAGGCCAGGCCGTCAAGATGACGTTCCCTGCCCTGGTGCCTCCCGAGCTCTGGCAGCAGGTCCAGACGATGCGGCACGAAGCTACCCACAGGTCAAATATCACCAAGGCCAAGGCTGATCCCAATGCCGCCCTGCTGCAGGGGATGGGCCGGATCAAGTGTCTCAACTGCGGCGGGCCGATGCCCTTCGAGAGCCGGAGGCACCGGGGGGAAGGGAAGGGATTGTATCGTTGCCGGCGGCGAGGCTGCCCGGACGCAATGTCATTCCCGCAGCCCGAGCTCGACTGGCTAACCGTGTGCACGGTCAGGGACATGGTGATGGACGAGATGTGGCTCGAGGACCGGTACAACGCGTCGCTGGAAACAGGGGGCGAGCTTGACCAGGAGATAGACCGGGCCACGGCAGCTGTGAGGGAACTGACTAAAACACGGAACGGCCTCAGAACCCGGGTGGCCCAGGTAGTTGACAACCCCCTGCTGCGTGATCCGTATGAGGAGGAGCTCCAGATCATCGGGCCACAGTGGCTGGCAGCGAAGGAGCGGGAAGCGAACCTGCTCCAACAGCGGGCGCAGGCGAAACAAAACGCCGCCCAGGTCCGGGACTTCAGTGAATGGCTTGCCGAGCATCGTGAGGGTTCGAATCGCTGGACATGGCCAGCATGCGGCGGATGGTGTCATTGGCCTTTATACAGGTCAGGGTCGGGAGGACGAACAAGGGGAACGTCATGGCCCAAGCCGAGAGTCACATCAACTTTGCGCCACAGGTGGATAGCCAATTCTATCTCCCGCCCAAGTCGGGAGAAGTCTTCAATGACGGGGCCCTGAAGTGTGTCACGTTTGGCACAAGACCTTGAATCTGTCCATGACGGCACTTCCTTTCTGGTTCGGGGCACTGTGTACGTGGCGGTGGCGATTGTCGCCGCATCGTGTATGCCATGGCTCTGTGACGGACCCGTGTACATTAGGAGTGTCCAGCGCCTGGACTCCGGGTGACGGAGCACCGGACGAATTCGCTACGGTGCGGTGGCGGCCTCTGGCTCCGGATTCGGGGGAATGTTTGGTCGATCGCTGTCGCCGCCGATACGGTGGCGGAGCGAGCGGAGATCGTCGTCGATGGCCTTCAAGTCCCTGCCAAGGCTCTCGAAGCGATCCTGTGAGGAGCGGACGAAGCGGGTGTATGGGGCAATCGCGTCAGTAATGCGGCCAACCGAGCGGTTGAGCTCGTGCTCGAATTGCTCGCGCATCACGGACATCAGTCGCTCTTCCAATTCGGCGGAGCGCTTGCGGAAATCCTCCCGGGCATTGCGTCGCTTGACCGGCAGGACGAAAAGGCCGACACCGGCCAGGATACTGGCGGCGAGGATGCCGGTGATGTCCACCACGGCAGTACTGGCGGCCGCGACAACAAGGGCACCAAGGCCGACCGCGCCCGCCTCGGCGAGAGCAACCGTTGCGACGGCGTTGCGGACAGAGAGCGAGAGCTCACGCGCATGGGCATCGGAGTCATAGCGATCGACTTCTTCCTGCGCCCGCTTGGACACCGATTCCAGCAGGGCGCGGCGGTCGTAGCGGAACTGGCCGCCTACCTCGCCAATCAACTCATCGGCGTACTTGTTGAGCCGACGGCGGTCGATGTACTCGTTGACCGCTTCCCAAACCCGGAGATCCTGCTCCACCATCCAGTCGATGAGCTCGTCGATACCCTGGTCGATTGCGCGCTCGGTATCGCCAACGACCTTGCGGTCAAATTCATTCTTGATCCGGTCCGAATTCATGAGATCGAAGACACGGCCGATACGGATCGTCTCCTCGAAGAACTCGTCTCCTCGGTCATTCATGCGGTGAATGATGTTCTCGACGCGCGTCAGGTGATAGGCGAACTGGCGATGCATGTCCTCGCGGTAGAGATTGAGCTGACGCTCGATATTGTCGATCGTCGTCAGGTCATCGGCGAGCACAGCCAGGCGGTCATCTGTGGCCTTGAGGTAGCGCGCGGTCAGATGCTCCGAGATGCCGAGCGGATTGAGCAACTTGAGCCGGATCCGGCCTTCCTCATCCAGCGTCTCGACGACGTATTGCTCGAGTGCCTCGAAGCGGCTCGCCTCCCAGAGGCGGTCGCGCTCGCCAGGGTTGCGGTTTCCCACGGATTTCGCCTGCTGGGCAAGCAGCGCGGAGACGGGAAAGATCTCTGGCGTGAAGCCCAGGAAGCGCTGGACGCTCTCCCGGACGAACTGGATCACCTGCTGCCGTGACTGGTCGTCGCGCAGGAGGTCGATCTTGTTCAGGATGATGACGATCTTCTTGCCCCATTCACGGATCTCGGCCATGAATTCCCGCTCGCTCTCGGTGAAGGGGCGGTCAGCGGAGGTCACGAAGAGGACAAGATCGGAGCGAGGCACGAAGCTCTGGGTGAGCGCCTCATGCTCCCGGATGATCGCGTTGGTGCCGGGCGTATCGACGATGGTGATCTCGTCCAGGAAATCGGCCGGGAAGGTGCGCTGGATCACCCCGTCGGGCAGCATGGTCTCGGTTTGTCGTTCACCGAAGCGGAGCAGGTTGATGACGGCTGTGGTGGGGGTCACGCCTTCCGGCATGACTTCGGCACCGACGAGGGCGTTGATGAAGGCTGATTTGCCGGCGTTGAACTCGCCAACGATCACCAGCAGGAACAGTTCGCCAAGCTGCTGGACGGCATGCGTCAGCGATGCCCGATCCTCCTCGGTGGCGGGGAATGCATCCAGCGCGGTCGCGAGGCGCTCAAGAATCGCCTGCTCCTCAGAGAGAAGTTCATGCTGGCGATCGCTGAGAATGATTTTCTGGTTGTCATCGCGGCCATTATCGGTGCGGCCCCGAAAACGGAAGACACCACGCATCTAGGTCTACTCCTGTTGCCCGTTGCCGGACTTCAGTCCGCATCATTCCGATGCGCTGGGCCGGACGTGGCTCTGCATGCTCCAAGAGTACTATTCCCGGCCATATTCGACCGGGCAAACCCCGAGTTACAAGGAAAATGGCGTAGCCAGACCGGTGTCACGGGCAGGGCAGGTTGTCAGAGAATCGTCAGGTAAAATGGCTTCATCATCCCTTGTTGAATGGGAGCCTGTTTCGGGTCCCTGCTCAGTCGCTCGCACGAAGGGCGCCGCCATGAGTGTGCAGTCGCAAGCCGGGCATTTCGACGGCGAACCTCCCTTCCCCCGGAAGGGTGATCGCCAGCACCCGCTGGTTCTGGTTGTCAACGATACGCAGGAGATCCTTGACCTCTTCCAGGAGATCCTGGAGGACGAGGGATACGATGTCATCCTCTCCTCCTATGGCTTTCAGGAGGTCGCGGGGGTCCAGGAGATTGATCCGGATCTGATGATCCTCGATTTCATCATGGGTGGCGAGGAGCAGGGGTGGCAATAGCTGCAAAAGATCAGTATGAACCGGGACACCCGGGACCTGCCGATCATCGTCTGCACGGGGGTGATCCGGCTGGCCAAGGAGCTGGAAGGGCATCTGGCCGTCAAGGGAGTAGGGTTGGTGTTGAAGCCAT
>JAUJLY010000008.1:10857-21940 GCA_030447145.1 Thermomicrobiales bacterium | reverse complement strand
ACTTCTCGTTAGTGGAGTTCAGACGTGTGCTAGTCCGATCTTCCGGTCTACCAGGTCAACAATGTGCTGATGGAGACATACATCATCTCTGGCAAACCCGGGTTCGAGACGCCTGCCGGTACGTACTTCATCAACTCCAAGATTCCAGAGCAGGACATGGAGGGCGTGCTGGGTGGTGAGTACTACAACGTGCCGTCCGTTCCCTCGGTGATGTACTTCACCGATGTTGGACACGCGATCCACGGTGCGTACTGGCACAACAACTTCGGCACGCCGATGAGCCATGGCTGCATCAATCTGCCGGTTGACCTGGCAGCCTACCTCTACAACATCGCATCGGTCGGCACCCGGGTGGAGATCCACTGGTAACCTCCCGTCCGAGTTGATCGGCAAGAACCCCACGGGAGCGATGCGCTCCCGTGGGGTTCTTGCGTTCAGCGCCTCTCCAGCCCCGACTCCCCTGCTGGTCATCTTCCGGAAGCGGCCATCGTGCGTGGTAGGCTTTCGCAAGACCGGGAACGGCTCGATTATCCCAACCTTCAACGCAAGGAGACGCTCTCATGCCCGCTTCATTCCCGCGCCTGCGGCCCCTGCTGATCGCCATTGCAATTGTGATATTTGGTGCCATGATAACCGCCCCGGGTTCCACCGTGGCTCGTGAAACCCGCGCGGTTGCCGACACATGGACAGTCGAGATCGGATTTGTCGAGGAGCCACCGATCCAGAGTGACACCAACGGACTGTGGGTCAAGGTGACTCAGGGTGACCAGCCTGTTGAGGGTCTGGAGGCAACGCTCTCCGCCCAGGCGATCTTTGGCGGTCAGGCACGGGAGTTGCCGTTGACTCCGGTGGCAGGCCAGCCTGGCGTCTACACTTCCGTCTTCATCCCGACGCAGCCAGGCGAGTACAGCTTCCTTCTCAAGGGAACGATCGGCGATCAGCTGATTGAGGAGACCTTCAACGCCTCACCAGAGGGCGTGCCCCTGGTCGCCTCGCGTTTGGACTACGAGTTCCCGACCGCTGCGAATGGCATCGTCTCGAACGCTGCCTATCCCGCCGCCATCGGCGGGGCACTGTTGCTTGCCGGCGTAATCGGGCTCGTGGCGCGACGCAACCGGCATTAACCGTCCGGACCCATCCGGAAAAGCGGGAACGGAGAGGCACGGCAGATGAGGGTGTCCTCGCACGCGCAACAGAGTCACCACGTTGATACGTGCGGGGCGTTCGAGACTCACCCTTCCTTATTGCAGTTTCCATGAACAACATCCCGGTTATAATTGGTTAGGGGCCAAAATTGAAATAAGGGCGCTCCGTTACGAATGGGCCTGCCCAACCCCGTGGCGCGGGTTGAGTGCCAGGAGGAGTGCGTTTCCGTCCGCCACGTCCATGTGTGGTAGGGAATAATGCCCACCGAGATCACCACTGGCGACGGCGATCTGAAGCGTGACGAGGCCGGCCCTGTGCTGCAGCGGATTCGCGGTCATCTGGCGGTACTGGATCCGCCGTCGCGGGGTAACAAGGGTGGAGCGAGCCGCCCCGCGCGTGCGCAGCATCAGTACTCTCTCGTCCAGCTTCCAGCCAGCGTCCCGAAACGAGAGCCATCCCAACACGACCACAATCGGGACCCACAGGAGCGGCAGATATCCCCACCAGGGAAGGCCGTCCTGCCAGAACCGGATGCCGACCATGATCAGGATCACCATGAATAATGATGAGATCGAATCTGCGACGATATACCGGGGCAGCGATCTCCGCGGCAGCCGCTGAAACCGCGGTCTGTCGACATCGACGGCGAACTCCGGGGCAACGATGGCCAGCAGCTCCCGCACCGCATTCCTCGGCATCATCGGGAAGAGCGTGCCAGAGCCGCCCTCGGCTGCTCCCGCCCGCCCTGCACTCTCGTATCGCACCGTCGCGTACCCAAACGGCTGGCGCAGCAGTCCTTCCTCGATCCGGATCGCCTGGATGCGGCGGATCGGGATCGTCGTCCGGCGCCGGTCCAGCAACCCATACTGCACGACCAGGTGCTCACCATCGCGACGCAGCTCAAAGCCGTAGTAGGTCAGCACGGTTCCAGCGATCGCAACCAGCCAGGCAAAGACGGCGATGACAATGACAACCCCGGCAATCACGCTGAGATTCCTTGAGGCACCGGTCACCTGATCCCAAGGGACGCGGTTCCACCAGGCCTGGGGCACGATATCATCGGCAAACTGAATCCCCACACCGATGATTGCCGCCGCAGGGCCGATCGTCCCCGATGTGGCACCGGCGAGGAGCAACTCGCCTAGTGACAGCTTCCGGACAAGTTCGCCTGATGACTCCATTACCCGTGTGGCGGGCGTTTCATCATCCTGGCCCGTAGCGCCGGGTTCCGGTGCGACATCACCCTGAACTGTCTGCTGTGCCCTGAGCAACTGCTCCCGTAGCGCGAGCGCCGCCCCCCGCCGGACAGCCTTGAGCTCGACCTCGCTCTCGCCACCGCCGCCCGCCGCGGTCTCGATCTTCATCCGGGCGACGCCCAGAAGTCGATCCAGGGGCGCCGCCTCGAGATCGACCGTCTGGATGCGTTGATATGGAATGGCCCGTTCCTGCTTGAAGATAATCCCGGAATGCACCAGCAGCCGGTCGGGCGTCAATGCGTACCGGTGGAACCACCACTGGACGACACTACCGATTCCGGAGAGCAGGAGCACCACCGCCGAGATACCCAGGAAGATGAGCGTTCCGGTCCTGCTCTCGCGCCCGCTATTCCCGATAGCGACGAGGACGAAGGGCAGGATGAACCCGCGAAGATTGCGCAGGAGTGCGGTCACCATGAAGGCAGGATGCGCCCGCTGCCATGTGACCGCCTCCAGGCTACCCTGGGCCAAAACGGGCTCCGGATTAAAGGTCATCGTGCACCTTCGCCAATGCGGCGATCTGGTCGCGCACGCTGGCCGCGCGCTCGTCGGAGAGCTCCGGGATCGTCATCCCTCCCGCGGCTGTGTAGAAGACGACGCTCGCGAGCCCGTATCGCCGCTGGATGGGACCGCGTGTCGTATCAACATGCTGGATTCGGGACATTGGCACGATCTGGCGGGTCCTGACAACAAGGCCATGGAGCAGGTCGACCTCATCCTCACGAATCTCAAACCGCCACTGCTCGTAGCGGATCGAGGGTGAGACAATCGCCCAGGTGAGACTGAGCGCGAGAACAAACCCGGTAGCTGCCGCGGCCCAGGCCCAGTGAAACTCGAAAACCTGCTGGGCGACAAAGGCGATCGCAAGGGCCACGAGGCCGAAGACCGCTGCTCCCAGAAGATCACCAAGCATCCATACCCGCCTGGCGCGCGGATCCAGCTTCTCCCGTGGCTGGGGGAGTCGACGTTCGGGCTGTTGTACCCCGCCGGCAATTGTTCCTCTGGCCGGTTCCCTTGATGGCTGCATTGATCTCCCTATACGACCGGGCAGGCGCGCGAGCCGTCTTCTTGCGATACTCGCAAGGGACAGAAGTACCGGCAGGTTTCACCGGCCATGGTGCCATCTGGCACTGCGACCCGCGCGACGTCACTGACACTGAAGTGTGTCATGTTTGCAGCCTACAAGAGAGCGAGAACCATGCCGGACGAACACGACCGCACACCGAAGCCCTACGGCGATCCCGCTACCACGACGCCGGAGCGCGTCCTGCTGATCCAGGCACACCCGGACGATGCAGAGTTCTCGTGCGCGGGAACGATCGCAAAGTGGGTGGTCAATGGCGCGGAGATCCATTACTGCTCCATCACCAGCGGCGACAAGGGCAGCGACGATGCCGAGATGACGGGCGTTGCCCTCGCGAATATGCGCGAAGAGGAGCAACGCGAGGCTTGCAGGATCCTGGGGGTGAAGTCGGTCACATTTCTTGGCTATCCAGACGCCATGCTGATGCCGGACCTGAATCTTCGCCGTGAGCTTGTCCGTGTCATGCGGCGTATCCGGCCGACCACGCTCGTCTGCCAGGACCCAACCATGCGCTATGCCGGCCGGGAGTACATCAATCACCCGGATCACATCGCGGCCGGTGAGGCGTCCCTGGCGGCCCTCTTCCCCTCAACGCGCGATCGCATGACCTTCCCGGAGCTGTTGCAGGAGGGACTCGAGCCGCACAAGGTGCCGAACATCTATATTTATGGTGCGGCTGAACCGGACTGCTGGGTCGACATCACCACGTCGATCGAAACCAAGATCGCCGCGCTCAAGGCGCATGCAAGCCAGCTCGGTGACTGGGACCCAACGGAGATGATCCAGGAATGGGGTCGGAGATCCGCCTATGCGAACCCGATGAAGCCAGAAGGATCCGGCCAGTACGCCGAAGCGTTCAAGTACATGCACCTGCGCTAGCCGTTACACGCATCGCAGCACGAAGGAGCCCGACATGATGCAGAAAACCATCGGAATGTACATCGCGAACAAGATCAAGGACGAGGTCTTCTCGCCCCAACGGGTGGAGACCGAGGACGGCGAGGTCGAGTACATCGAGCCCACACACGATCCACTTGACGGCGAGCTGATACGTGACAACCAGGGACGGGTGCTTGGCCGTGCCTATCGCGTGCCCGATGTCGTGGTCTACGTCGTCTCCGGAAACAATGCGGATCCGGATGCCGAGCTGGAGCGGGCACTGAACGACCCGCAGGCCGAGACGATCATCCACTGGGAGGGTGATCGTGTGGCGGCGCTTGTCTACGTATCCGAGCAGGCGCGCTCCAATGCCGCGACGGGTGTCCGCGGCGTCCGTGCCGACGACGTATAGGGCGGTCAGCATTCGGGAGCAAGGTATGTCCGCCGTGGTGTCGCATCCGGGAGGGCTGCCTTCCCAGTGACCCGGAAGCCGAAGTGCCTGACCGGGAGATGCGTCGCTTCGGGCTCCGGGCCTTATTCCCTGTCCGCAATACTGATTTCAGGAGACGACCATGAGCCAGGACCAGTGGACCGCGGTCGACACGCACTTTAGTCATGTCTTGCATACCGGAGATGTTGTCCTCGATGTCGCGCTGGCCGCGAGTGACGCGGCCGGACTGCCGCAGATCAATGTGACATCGAACCAAGGCAAGTTCCTGATGCTGCTGGCCAGGATGATCGGCGCAAGGCGGATTCTCGAGATCGGCACGCTCGGCGGCTACAGCACTATCTGGCTCGGACGGGGGATACCGGAAGACGGGCGCATCGTGACGCTGGAGCTGGTCCAGAAGCATGCGGACGTTGCGCAGAGAAACCTCGAGCACGCTGGCCTGGATGCAATCACGGATATCCGGGTCGGCAAGGCCACCGACTCGTTACGCCAACTCATCGGCGACCGGACGGAGCCGTTCGACCTGGTCTTCATCGATGCCGACAAGGCGAGCCTACCGGACTATCTGGAAGGGAGCCTCCGGTTGTCACGCCCCGGCACGGTGATCATCGCGGATAACGTGGTGCGGCGCGGCGAGGTTGCTAACCCGGACACCACGGATAGCGATGTTCGTGGCGTCCAGCGGTATCTCGAACTCGTCGGTACTGATCCGCGATTGGAAAGCACGGCCATCCAGACGGTTGGGGCCAAAGGCTACGACGGCTTCGCCATCTCTCTAGTGGTGGGGTAAGCCGAAGGTCAAGCAAGATGATACGCAGGACCTCCGGGCAGTGGCTTCGCCTGGGATTCATCGCTTCGCTCTGAATGACGGAACCTTTTGCCAACCGTCCACGCCTTTCCCCTGATGAGCAGCAGGACAGGTGTCCCAATGACTGCCCTACAGGTCCTTGGACGCCTACGCCCGTGCTACGCTGATCCAGGCGAATTATTCTGCGGCATTGGCCGCTTTCCTCTGAGGTTCTTCCATGGGAGACACGCCATCGGGCGCGACAACCACGACGATCAACTAATCGGCCCACCCTGACCCGGTTGGAACCAGGCGTGCCTCGCGCACCGCCGGGCCCGCATCGTCATTTCCCAGAGGAACCACATGTTTTCGCCATTCGCCTGGCTGGACCGCCTCGGCTCGCTTTCGACGCCGAAGCTGGTGGCCATTATCTCCTTCTTTGCCCAGCTCTATTTCTTCGTGCCTGTGATGACGCCCTATCTCCTGGGAAAGGGCCTCTCCCTCGCCCAGATTGCCGGGATGCAGACCATCCTAATGGTCACCCAACTGGTCATGGAGCTGCCGACCGGCGTCCTTGCGGACTGGTTCGGCCACCGGCGCAGTTACCAGATCGCGCTCGTGATGGCCGTGGCGGATGAGGCGATCACCTTGCTGGCGGAGAGCTACCCGCATTTCATCCTCGGCCAGGTCGTCGCGGGCACCGGATTCGCGTTCGCATCGGGCAGTGTCGATGCCCTGGTTTACGAATCCCTGCCACCAGAGGGTCGGACGGTCGGGATGCAGCGCGCCAAGGGTCGCATCGGTGCCTCGATCCAGCTTGCCAGCGTCTTTGCCTACGGCGTTGGGGCGTGGATTACCCGCGAGCTGACAATGGAGAATATGCGGCTTACGCTCAAGCTCGATGTGATTGGTGTCGGCATGTCGGTCGTGCTCGCGCTCCTGCTCAAGGAACCGATCCGTCACATCATCCGGGATCAGCCCGATAGTGTCAAGCTCATCCGCACTGGCTGGCGGACGCTCCGTGGCAATGGGGAACTCCAGCGGTTGGTGCTGATCTCGATCGCGACCAATGCGTTCGTCGCGCACCTGCTGATCTTCTATCAGGACTACTTCCTGCAGGCAGGCGTCGCACCGATTTGGCTCGGCCTGGGGTTGAGCCTTGGGTCGGTCGCTGCGTTCTTCACGCAGCTCCACGCATGGCGGCTCCCGGTTACGCTCGGTAACAGGAAGTCACTGCTGATCGCAACGGGTCTGCCGGGTGTGCTCTACCTGCTGATGGCAATGATCCAGCGACCTGCACTTGCGGTGGTGCTCTTCGTCGTGCAGTGGGGCGTGGTGCAACTGAGCTTGCCGCTCTTCTCCGGGCTCTTCAACGCATACCTGGAGGAAGGCGCTCGGGCAACTTCGCTCTCGCTGATCAATGGCATCGTGACGATCTACATCGGGATCGGGGGCGTCGTGCTCGGCTGGCTTGCCGGGCAATCGCTGTCATTGATGTTCGGGATTCTGGGAGTGGTCATCCTCGCCGGGACGCTGCTGATCCAGCTGCAGGAGAGGAGCGTTTCATAATTGGGCAGGTAGAAGAGGCCCCTACGACGGCGCCGTATGCAGTGAGGAACGATCCGGGGGCACACAGTCGAGGGGCCTCCGGTTATGCCGCTACGCGGCCGGGCCGACATTGCTCCGCAAGTACGGCCCCTACAGTGGTTTGCGGGGCGTCCATTGGTGTAGGGGCGAATCCTGTGTTCGGCCGATCGGGCCACGGCCGACACCGCGAGCACTGCATCACCGTGTTGCGAGAAAGAGCGTCTTGGTGTCAGTGAATCCCAGTACGGTCCCCGGATCGTCCGGGTCCGTTTCCGCGCCAAAGACATCCGGCGCACCGAGGATCATCCGGGCCAGTTCCTCGCGATCCTCCGCGCTCGTCCGGGAGCGCGATGTCCAGTCGGCGAAGTCATGGCGCTTCGTGAAAGGTTCGACAGCCTCGATCGAGAACCCTGCATCCTTCAGGAGGGACGTCCACTCCCCTACTGTCAGGGAGCGAACGTGCGAGGAATCCCGCAGTTTCTCGAACCTGTTGAAGAGTGCGCCGTCCTCCCCCTCGGACACCGTGCTGTCAACCAGCGCGAAACGACCACCGGATCGGAGCACGCGGGCCACTTCATGCACGAAGGCGGCAGGATCCGGGAAGTGATGCGGGGCGATCCGGCAGGTCACGATATCGAACGAAGCATCGTCGAAGGGGAGCGCCTCGGCGTCGGCCAGCGCGGTCTTGACGTTCCCGATACCCCACCTGGCGAACGCCTTCGCGGCATGCTCCAGGATCTCGGGTGTCAAGTCGCTGGCGATCATCGATGCAACATGCGGGGCAAAGACGCGGGCAACATGCCCGCCACCTGTCGCGATATCTAGCAGTGTTTCGTCCGGGGCTGGATGCGCCAGGGTCACCATCCGGTCCAGGTCGGAGCCTGTCGCATGACCGGTGCTCTTTACGTAGGCATCGCCAACCGACCCGTATTGCCTGCGGACGGACTCCTTGGCGGAATGTGCGGATATATCCACGTCTATCTCACTCCCCCGTACAGTCTCTCGATAGAATCAGTATCCGTTTGCGACAGAGACACGGGGGGCCACGACGGTCTCCCTTTTCGAAAGGCCAACATGCGTGCCATTAGCCGCGTGCCAGCAGTTCGTGGGCGATCTCTGCTGCGCGCTCCTTGTCGTCGGAGGCGAGCTCACCGTCGATCACCAGCTCACGCAGGTGATCCTTGATCTCGGCGATCCAGCGACCGGGCGGCCTGTCAAACAACGCCCTCAGCTCGTTGCCATCAAGCGGGCTCTGGAATTCGTCAAGCGCCTGCTGTTGCTCCAGCCGCGCCAGATGATCCTTCAACCCCTGAACGCGCCGGGCAGACGCTCGCTGCTTGTGGGCACGGCCGGAGGTGACATCCGCCGCGGCGAGATCGAGCAGGTCGTGCAGAACATCCCCCGCCTCGAGCGCCAGCCGACGCACCGCACTGTCGGTCCATGTCTCGGTATCGTATGAGGCCGGACGGAGGTGTAATTCAACCAGGCGTCGAACGTCGTGCTGCGTCCGCTTGTCGGCCTTGAGACGCCGCAGCAACTTGCTGGCGAGATCAGCGCCAACTCGCTCATGCCCGAAGAAATGGACCTCACCCCGGCTGTCCACGGAGCGTGTCAGTGGCTTGGCAGCGTCATGCAACAGCGCGGCCCAGCGAACAGTCGGCCGCGCTGGAGCCTGCATGATGACTCTCTTGGTGTGCTCCCAGAGATCCTTCTCCCGGTGAACGCCAGGATGATTGCTTGCGGCCCCCTCAATCGGCAGCAGCTCCGGCATGGCGACCGTGAGGAGCCCGGTTTCCAGCAGCACATCGAGCGCGTGGTCTGCGTAGTCGCCGCAGAGGAGCTTTGTCAGCTCGGCGAGGATTCGTTCCCGACTGATCGTTTCCAGCGTCCTCGCCTGCCGGGACATCGCTGCCATGGTCCCCGACTCAACGGCAAACCCGAGCTGGGAGACGAAGCGGGCGACACGGAGCAGGCGCAGCGGGTCCTCGGCAAAGCGATCGTCGGGATCTCCCACGGCACGGAGCAATCCCATTGCCAGATCGGCTTGTCCATAGAAGGGATCGACGATTTGCCCGGACCCGGTATCGATAGCGATCGCATTAACGGTGACGTCACGCCGCGCGAGATCATCCTCGATGCGTGAGCCGAAGGCCACCTCCGGGTGCCGGCTTCCGGCCTCGTACTGCTCGCTACGATAGGTCGTAATCTCAACCGGGATCGTCGTCGTTCCGGCTGGCATCACGATACCGATGGTGCCGAACTTCTCGCCGACATCATAGAGCCCCGCATGATTGATCCGCGCGCATATCTCCTTCGTGCGTTCAGGCGGGATAGACGTCGCGAAGTCAAGGTCGTTGGGCACCGGGCGCACCAGCAGAAGGTCCCGCACTGGACCTCCGACAAGGTAGAGCTCTGCCCCCGCCGAAGCGAAAGCCTCGGCTAGCGTCGCCACGACGGCGCGCTGCCTCGGATCCAAGTGATCGAGCAGCGAAAGCATGACCTGAATTGCTGATTCCGGTGCGGACGACGATTGTTTGGGCATGGGGCGGTGGGCGTCTCCTGGGCGGGGACGTGGTCCGAGTGCGATCACGTCATATCGAGTGCTAGTTTACCCAACGCGTCCACCCTGGTGAGCCTCAGCCGCCCATGTCCCGCTCAATGAGGCGGGTCATCAAGCGAAGCAGTGTCTCCTGCTCGGAGCGACTGAGCGGGCTCATGATCACCTCGCTCGCCGACTCCACGGCCTGGGCCAGCGGCTCCATCAATGACCGGCCCACATCGGTCATCTCCAACTGGATCGCGCGGCGGTCCTTCGCATCCGGCACACGAACAATCAGCCCTTGCTGCTCCAGGGCATCGACCATCGTCGTGATCGTGCGGGCGGTGACACCTAGGTCGAACGCGATATCTACCATGCGGGTTGAGCCGCCGTTCCGCTGGGCGGAGTGCACGGCAAAGAGAAGATTGGCCCGGGGCAACGACATGGCGGGGGGGAGGTTCGCCTCCGGCAGCCGGGTATTCGCGAAGCGCTCGATCAGGTGTCCCATCCAGATGATGGAACTACAGATCTCTGCCGCCTGGGCGCCTTCGGGTCGTCGATCCTTCGAGCTCATGCCCACGCTCCTGTAGCCATTACACAGATATATCGGATACTCCACTTCCGGATTATCCGATATATCTGTGTTTGCTACAAGTAAGGTGCTGGCGTGCCGGGAATGAGAGTGCGCTAGGAATTCGCGCGACGCTCAGACAGCCAGACTGACAGCGGTATCATCACCACCAGCGTGCCAACCAACCATGCGACCGCGATCCAACCCTTGTTGCCTACTTCCGGATAACCGGTCAGCAGTCCACGGGTGGTGTCTACCGCCAGCGTAAACGGCTGGTTCTGGGCGAACCTCTGCAACCACGACGGCATAAACTCCGACCGGGTGAAGGCGCTGCTGACGAAGGTCAACGGCATAATCAGGCTGAACCCGATGGAGTTCACGGCCTCGATGGTCTTGAGCCAAAGGCCAACCGCGGCCCCGACCCAGCTCATGGCGAAGGCAACCAGCAACAGCATCCCGATCGCCGAGAGCCAGTTCACGAAATCACCGGTCGGCCGGAACCCAACAAGCAGACCAACGAGCAGCGTGATCGTCGTGACGAAGACCGCGATCGCCATGTCGGCCAACACGCGGCCCAGGAGCACCGAGACGCGCGACATTGGAAGCGACCGGAAGCGATCCATCAATCCTTCCTTGGCGTCCGTCGCGAGCCCCAACGCGGTGTTCATGCCGCCGAAGACGATACCCTGCAGGACGATCCCGACGACGAGGTAATTGACTGCATTCTCACCAGCCGGCATCGTGGCCTGGACAGTGCCGCCGAAGATGTAGCGGAACATCAGC
>JAUJLY010000008.1:0-10757 GCA_030447145.1 Thermomicrobiales bacterium | reverse complement strand
GGAACATCAGCGGCATGACCGTCACGCCGATCAACCAGTCCAGCTGTCGCGGCACCCGCAGCAGGCTTCGATGCGCCAGGACTAGCGAATCAATGAGAACATCGCCTAACTTTCCGCGCGAGACAGGCTTGAAGTCGACCGCAGTCGAACACGGCTGTGCCATCGGGGCCGCTGGCAGGGTCAATGTTTGCTCACTCATGCTGCATTCTCCTCTGCGGCATCTTCACCGTCTTCCGCTGCATGTCCGGTCAATGTCAGGAACACGTCATCAAGGGTTGGCCGCCGCAGGCTGAAGTCCGTGATCTCCAGGCCTGCCGCATCCAACTTGCGCACCGCCTCAGCCAAGCCACGCGACCCGGCCGGAAACGGTACCGTCATCTGGTGGGCATCGGCATCGACGACGAGATCGCTCTCGGAAAGGTCATCGGTATGAACGGCCGAGAGCAATGCCCTCCCGGCGAGATCAAGATCGGTTCCCGCCGGAACGCTGATCGCGAGACGCTCACCGCCCAGCTGGACCTTGAACTCATCGGCAGTACCCTGGGCGATGATGCGCCCCTGGTCGACGACTACGATCTCGTTCGCCAGGCGATCGGCTTCCTCAAGGTACTGCGTGGTCAACATGACGGTCGTGCCATCTGCCACCAGGTCCTCGATCACCGCCCACATATCGTTGCGGCTCCGGGGATCAAGCCCGGTCGTCGGCTCATCGAGAAAGAGCACCGGTGGCGCGACGATCAGGCTGGCAGCAAGGTCCAGGCGACGCCGCATGCCACCCGAATAGGTCTTGAGCGACCGATTCGCGGCGTCCGTGAGCTTGAACCGCTCCAGCAGCTCATCAGCGCGAGCGAACGCGGCCTTTCGGGAGAGGCGGTAGAGCTGGCCGAACATGACCAGGTTCTCGCGGCCGGTAAGGATCTCATCGACTGCGGCATACTGCCCGGTCAAACCGATAGAGGCTCGTACCCGCTCCGGATGCCGGAGCATGTCGATCCCCGCGACCTCCGCCGAGCCGGCATCCGGCTGGAGCAGCGTGGTCAGGATGCGCACCGTGGTCGTCTTGCCCGCGCCATTCGGCCCGAGCAGCCCCATGACAGTCCCGGTTGGGACCGAGAGATCGACCCAGACCAGCGCCTCTGTCTTGCCAAATGTCTTCTTCAGCCCCTCAGCACGAATCGCGTACTCGCCATCAAACGCTGGCTTACTGACATCGTGGTTCCATTCCGTTGTGTAACCCGCGGGTCATGAATGCGACACCGCTCGACGATTCCATCGATTCAGGGCGCATTCTCACTCTCCTCGTACCACAGGCACAGGGTTCGACCACCACATGTTCTCGATGGGTTACAAAGGGCCCTCCGGCCGTGGAGTATACACGACCGGCATGCGTACCAGCCCCGCCCGGCAGCATGGAGATCATCCGTTGTGCGCCCGTTACTCCTTTCCTCAACGTGTCGCGACGACTTCTGATTACAATGGAGTCACGTGTTTGGGGCCTCCAGTCATTCACTGGTGACTTCATTCATGATCGCAGGGAAGGGGGACAGTTCACTTCCTCATTCTTGCGATTGCTAAATTGATCGCTACGGGGGCCCGGGGAGCCGGGCTGAGATGGTGACCACGCACCCGTCACCGACCGTTCGACCTGATCCGGGTAATACCGGCGTAGGAAAGGCATCTCCCTATGGACGCTCCCCGACCGGGGACACTCCTGCTCACTGCACGCGATATCACGGCCCATTACGAGGAAGACGGCCAGATCCTCCAGGCACTCGACAATATCAACCTGACCCTGGAAGATGGCGAGTTCGTCGCCCTGATTGGTCCCTCCGGATGCGGCAAGAGCACGCTGCTGGACATCGTCTCCGGGCTCTATCCGCAGTCAGGGGGCGACATCATCATCGATGGAGAGGTTCTTACCCTTTCCCAACGCCTCGGCCATGCGGCGTATATGCGCCAGCGTGACCTGCTCATGCCCTGGCGCACCGCCCTGGACAACGCCTGTCTCGCACTGGAAGCGCATGGCCTGCCAAAGAAGCAGGCCCGCCAGATCGCGCGGGAGCGTTTCCCCGAGTTCGGACTCAGCGGTTTCGAGGACGCCTACCCGGCCCAACTCTCCGGTGGTATGCGACAGCGCATCGCCTTTCTGCGAACCGTCCTCACCGAGCGGCGTCTACTGTTGCTGGACGAGCCGTTCGGCGCGCTGGATGCGCTCAACCGGGTTGCCCTCCAGACCTGGCTGCTCTCCCTGTGGGAGCGGGAGCGACAGGGAGTCGTCCTCGTCACCCATGATGTTGACGAGGCGATCTTCCTCGCTGATCAGGTGGCCGTGCTCTCCTCACGACCTGGACACGTTGTGCATGTCGAGCACATCGATCTGCCCCGGCCACGAACCCGCCAGATGGTGACCAGCGAGGCTTTCCTGGGGCACCGGGCGGTCCTGCTGGAGGGCCTCGGGTTGCTGGAGGTGGACGTGGTGCCGGTATGAGAGCGCTATTGCCCCGTACAGAGGTCGTATTCCCTCCCTTGTTAGAGGCGCTCTTTATCCTGAGCACTGGCGAAGAGCCTGTCCAGAGCGCAGCGTGGGAATCCCCCGGTAAAGCTGGTGTCGACCGGACGGCGGCCACGATTTTGGAGACCGACGCGAAACACCAAGTCAGCTACGGCGCTTCGCGTAGGATTCTTCGCTGCGCTCTGAATGACGGAAGCTTTGGGCGCTGGCTTCAAGCAGAAATGCCTCGTTGGGAAGACAACGTGGTAATGATGCTGATGTTCAAGAGCACCCTTACCGGCGTGACCACAATATGAAAACCACTCGCGTCAATGCCGTCACCCGCTGGGTGTGGCCGCTGGTCCTCCTTGTCGCGCTAGGGCTAGTCTGGGAGATGGCGGTACGGTTGACGGAGACACCACGCTGGATGCTTCCCCCGCCGTCGGCGGTCTTCACTTCCTTTTACGAGGACTGGAGCCTGCTGATGCAACACACCCGCGTAACCCTCGTCGAGGTGCTGATCGGGTTCGTGCTGGCACTCGCCGCGGGAATCGCAACAGGCGTCGCCATCGACAGCTCGCGGATCATCGAGCGCGCCGTGTACCCATTGCTGATAGCCAGCCAAACCATACCGATGGTGGTGCTCGCGCCACTCTTCCTTATCTGGTTCGGGTATGGCCTGCTGCCGAAAGTACTCATCACCGCACTGGTCGCCTACTTCCCGCTTGCCGTCAATACGGTGGATGGACTGAAATCCGGTGACCGGGAGATTCTCGCCCTGCTCCGCAGCATGGGTGCGAGCCGCTGGCAGCGCTTTCGTCTCGCCAAGGTTCCGGCTGCCCTGCCATCGATCTTCTCCGGCGCCCGGATCGCCGTCGCCTTCTGCGTGATCGGCGCCGTGTTTGGGGAATTGGTTGGGGCCAAGGAGGGCCTCGGATACCTGATGGAGCGGGCAGCGTCGCAGTTCGAGACCGCTCGTGTCTTTGCCGCGATCTTCATCCTCGCGTTCATGGGTGTCGGGCTTTTCGTCTCCGTCACCCTGCTCGAACGCATCCTGCTTCCCTGGCGCCGGTACATCAGCGACGGATCGCGCGGAAACTGATGCATGGGAGGGAGTGGCGAGGGCGGCGCATCAACCCCTGCGAAGCGCTTGATTGGCGATATTCGCTCAATGCCCGGGCCATCGGCAGAAGCAGGTTGCCTACAGCCCTCGCCGTTCCCGCTCCCTGGCGAGGAGCGCCAGCCCCTCGTCGACGCGGGCCCGGTTGGCAAGATCGTTCAGCCAGCGGGAGACACCCGAGGGGTGCGGCAGCGGGACAACGGTCGTACTCCCATGCGGTAGATCTACCTGCGCGAGGCTTCCCACCAAGGTAGCCAGCGACTGCCGGTTGGCGCCGGGGATCACCCGCGATGCCGCCAGCTTGCCGAGCGTGACGATCACCTCGGGCCGGACCAGTTGAAGCTCCATCTGAAGATGATCAGCGCAGAGCGCGATTTCCGCCCCGGAAGGTGCCCGGTCTCCCTTTCCCTGAGTGGCCTTGCCCGGAAAGCACTTGGTGAGACTGGTCAGGTACCAGGTCTCCCGCCACTGCTCGGGCGGAAAGCCCGCCCGCTCGAGCCAACTACGCAGGATTTCTCCTGACCTGCCGCTCCAAGGCACACCTGTCGCGTGGGCACGAACGCCCGGAGCCTGCCCGATGATCATTACCCGCTGGGTCGCAAAGCCGTGAAAGACCGGGTTGGCTTCCTTCAGGTAACCTGCCGTTACGCAGCGCCGGCATATGGTCATCTGGCGCTGGTAGTCGGCAAGCAACGAATCGCTGCTGCCGGGATCCGGCACAGACTCCGACGGATGCTGCCTCGGGGCGGGATTTGCTTTTCTCTTCGACGACACCACCACAGCGTTCATCTCATATCTAACCCATCAGGGCGAAACTTGCTGACGACCGCACGTTCCCCCGCAACTGCATCGACCTGCTTGCTGATGGTCGTTGCATCCATTGCACCATCTCGACGAACACGATTACGACGAGGCTGAACCGGTGCAGCCGGTTTCGTCTGCACCATTATCGTCGCTACCATCTGCACCCGGTGACGGTTATCCTACCGGTGCCGGCAGGGACGACCGGACCTGCGAGGGAAGCTGCTCTTCCAAGAGCTTCGGGCCTACGGATGTTCGGCCGCTCCCTTGATGGTGCTCACCGGGTGGCGTGTCACCGGCTGAGGCGGAAGGCTTGAGACCGGCTTCCAGGATGTCGCCTTGCACATGCCAAAGACTGGCATGTCGCGGTACAGGATATGGGATCGTTGCGGCTGAACCTCATACGCTTCGTGCCAGATACCCACAGCATCCGCATCTGTGGATCGCCGCATGAACTGCTGCCATGCCGGAAAATGCTCGGCATCCCTGGCGGTCGCATAGCGCATGAGCTGGTCCATGGACGCCCAGTACTGCACGGTCATGAGGTTCCTGCGGGCCCACCAACTCGATGCCTCAAGCAGCCCCAGCTCCGGATGCTGCTTCAGCTCGATTATCATTTTCGGCATCGCCTGGAAGACAGGGAACCACTGCCGCAGCACACGGAACCGGTTAATCCGCATGCCGATCAGGAAGACCACCGTGCCCTCCGGAATGTCGGCACGGAATCGCCGGTCCGCGCCCCTCTGGTCATTCGTCATGCAACACCTTCCCTGGCGCAGATGAGCTGCCATGCGAGAAAGAGCACCGCACCCGCGAGTACCACGCCGCCAACTGCCGTCAGGAATGTTCCAGGCGATCCTGATCCTGCCATGCCGACATAGGCGTGAAGAAACATGCCACCTGCGATCATGGACACGCCGGTGGCGTAGGCAACCCACGCGATGACCTAGGCCCGAACTGGGAGGAAGGTCCGGCCGATGTAGTTGCTGTAGAGAATGCCGATCGCTGCCAGCACGCCCGCATGGCCGTGTCCTGCGCGGAAGAACTGCTCCCGGTGGGCTGACATTCCCTCTCCGGACGAGAACATCAGCAGCAAGGACCCCCGCCGAACATTACGGCAATGAGAAGAACCCATGAGACTGCTCCCAGAATCTGCTGAGGATTGCTTGCGGAATGTGTGTCTGCCTCTTTCATAGCTCCATCCTCTTATTAGTGATTGATCACTATATACACGCGCCGCCAAGGGATTCTTGTCCATCAACTGTGATTGACCCGTACACCCCGACGAAGTGTCGGCACCTAATCCAGCGGCATCATCAGCATTGCACGGGCCCACTCTTCACTGCCGGCCCTCTCCCAAGCACGGATGGATGCCGCCACCATAAGCGTCATTCCCTGCGCGAAGAAGAGGCGAACCTGCTCGGCGTCGGCACCGGTCGCCTCTCGCGTCCAGGCGAACATGCGACCCAGGCACTCCTGGCTCTGCACCCGGACATCCCTGTCCTCGGAAGAGCTGAACCCCTGGAGAACGAGCCTCAGCTGCACAACGTCCTCAACGAAAACCCGATAGGTTTCCCGAAGTACGTCGAGCCGCTCATCCGATGTCCCTCCGGGATGTCGCGCCAGCGCCTGGCTCCAGGCATCAATGATGTCAATGCTGACCCGGTCGAGCGCGGCCAGGAAGAGTGCCTTCTTGGTACCAAATAGCCGCAGCACGTAGGGCTGAGAAATACCCGCCGCATCAGCGATCCGCTCCGTCGATCCACCGTGAAAGCCATAGGTCGCGAACTCCACGATCGCAGCCTGGATCACCTCCTTGCGCCGCTCGTCCGCGGTACGCCGTTTGACTTTCTGTGCGTCAACCACTCGTACTTAGCCTGTCTCTGATAACCAGATCGCGTGTTAGTGAGTGTACACTTACATATCTTGGTGTCAAGACCCTTCCGCTTCTCGAATTACGGATGCACGACACTCCTCCAACTGGTGGCTGCTACGCTCGGTGTGCGGGGTCGAACGAATGCTTTCTGTCAGGGGCATCACTACGTCCCAAACTCGGAGGCCCTGCTCTGCGACGCTTTTTTCTGCGCATTGGCGCAGAACACATGGAGACACAAGCGGATGCACCACAACGTCCCGGCGGTGACCGGTGCAGCGATGGCCCGAATCGACAGAATCATGATGCAGGAGAAGGGTGTCGACATGCTCCAACTTATGGAAATCGCCGGTTTCGCGGTCGCTGACGTTGCGCGGCGCCACTGTGGGCTGGACCTGACCCAGCGGCCCGCGATCGTTGCCCTGGCCGGAACCGGCGGCAATGGAGGGGATGCGATGGTCGCCGCCCGGCTGCTCCACGCCTGGGGTGCCCGGGCTACAGTCGTCCTCCTAAAACCGCGTCAAGAGTTCTCCGGAATTGCCGCGCATCAACTGGCGATCCTGGACCGGATGGGCATCCCGGTCATGGAACCCGGTGACAACGACCTCCCGCCAGCCGAGGTGACCATCGACGGGTTGTTCGGGTTCAACCTGCAGGGAAACCCGAGGGATGAGGCGGCACGTCTCATCACCCTTGCCAACGCTCAACCGGCGCCTGTCCTGGCGATCGATGTGCCCTCCGGCCTGGACGCCACGTCGGGTGAAGTCGGCGATCCCTGTATCCGTGCCGCATGGACAGTCACCCTGGCCCTCCCCAAGACCGGCCTCATGGTTGCTCCCCGTGATGTCACCGGTGCTATCTGGCTTGCCGACATCGGCGTCCCACCGGGTATCTACGCCCGCATCGGCGTCGATGCGCCAGGTGACCTCTTTGCCAACAGGGGAATTATTCCCATCCTGTAGCCTCGCACGTCATGCCCAAGGGCACGACCGAAGGTCGCGATACGGCGCTCCGTGTCCAAGTACCAAAGTCGTTCACAACCGCTGTTGGCGTTGACTGGACACGAGCATGACGTTGCAGCGTTCCAGCAACCGGCCAGAAGCGATAACTTCCCCACTTTGGCTTCGCAACCACGATGACTCCGACCCCGGAACCTACTTTCCCACTATCTGCATCGCTGGCCGTAGGTGCAGGTAAGGGCGGGTCGAGGGGGATGTGGTCATCCCAAACGATGCCGGAGAGTTGATGATCAGACGCTGGGCCGGGATACCCGTCCGTTTCCGGGCGTCCACATTGACCGTACTGCCTCATGCCGAACCACTGCCATAAACGCCTGACCCTCGGATGGGATTCCACCCAAGTCGTCAACACCAAGAAATTGTTCGGTAATACAGGTCATTCAACGGTGGTCTGCAATGTGCCTAGGCGTGTGATGCATTTGCGAGGTTTGTTATCCCAACAATGCATGGGGACGGCTCGACGAACTAGCAATAAGCGGCGACATCGAGACGCTGATGCTGCCGTACAGGTTTGATAAGAGGACTGTCCGCAGTGTGTTGCACCATGGCCAGGAATAGCCAGGTCGACTATCCAACGGATCTGTATATGACGAAAACGGGGCGAAAAGGTGCCGCAGACCATTAGGGAAACAGACCGCTGGTCCAAGATGCGGTCGGAGCGGGATGCACCATCGGGAGGCGTCCTGCATTCGGCGCGGGTCTATCCTGCCTTTCGGCTGCTCATGCTTGTCACCCTGGTGGCTGACAGTGGATTCTGGATGTACCAGGTGGCTCTCGGATGGCTTGCCCTACAGACAACTGACTCGCCATTTTTCCTCGGAATGGTCGGGTTTGCAGGGGGAATCCCCCTTCTCCTGGCTGGTCTACCGGCCGGCGTAATCATCGATCGCCTTGACCGGCGCAGCGTTTTCCTCGCGGCGCAGGGCGGGGTGATGATGGTTGAGGCCGCGTTTGCGCTCCTTACGGGCACCAGCATGATCAAACCCTGGACACTGCTGGTGCTGGTTGCTACCTTCGGCACGCTTATATCGTTCGTCTTCCCAACCCGCACGGCCATGATCCCCTCACTCGTTGAGCGCCGAAACCTGGAAAATGCGGTAGCCCTGAGTTCTGCGGCTCACAACACGACTCGGGTGATTGGTCCATCGCTTGCAGGTGTGCTCATCGGGCTGTTCGGTGTGGTGGAGACGTTTGCCATCGCGGCCGCGATGCAGGCGCTGGCGTTGATCCTGACCATACGGCTCCCGTTACTCAAACCGGAATCGTCGGCTCACGGGGCTGGCGGGTGGTCAAGCCTCACCGTCGGCTTACGGGTCGTCGCCCAGCGGCCGAGTCTCCTCGCCCTCATCGTGCTGGCATTAGCCCCAACAGTCCTCGTCATGCCCTATATCAACCTCATGCCGGTCTTCGCCCGCGATGAACTGGACCTGGGTTCCAGGGGCCTAGGCGTGTTGCTTGCCAGCACCGGTCTTGGCACAGTGGTCGGCTCAATCGCAGTCGCTCGCCGGCCGAGTCGCAAAGGTGGATCCCGGAGCCAGGTCATCACAGCGGCGGTATTCATCGCCTCGGTCATGGCCTTTTCGGTCACACCCATCGTCGCGATGGCGGTGCTGCTGCTGTTCCTTGCTGGATGGGTGAGTGCGTCATTCTTTGCAATGAACCAGGCCGCGTTGCAGATGAGAGTTGAAGATGACGTCCGTGGCCGAGTAATTTCAGTTTACTTTCTAACCTGGGGCATCTTGCCGCTTGGCCAATTGCTCGTCGGTGCACTGGCGAGTCAGCTCGGGACACCACTAGCGATGATCTTTTCCTGTGTCATGGCCCTCACAAGCGTCGTGGTCATCGTCTGGCGCTTTCCATCACTCTGGGGACAGAGCGTGAAAAACAAAGAGGAACCACCACTGGTCAAGGCTTCATATCAAGAAGGATGACCGCCCAGCATCCCTGCCCTGACCGGACGACCTGCCTCGACGACATCGGCCCTGAGCGCGGGGAAATGGTTAGGAAAGTGAGTTCGCAGGTTTCCAATCGGCATGCACTCATTGCCACATCCAAAGATCGACATGCTCGGCTCGGTCGCTTTCAAGTCACCCGCTCCGCATAATACCGTCGGGTTCTCGACATCGCCGCTGCTCTGAAGGAGACACCTGTGTCACTGCCACTCGCCCCTGGCTACACCGTCCGCGCCCCACGCCCCGACGATGCCAACTCCGTCCACACCCTCACCGTCGCTTCTGATATCGAGGAGTTCGGCGAGGACGAGGGGTATACCACTGCAGAAATCCTGGACGAATGGGGCAAGATCGATCTCGACCACGACGCCTGGCTCGTGATTGCACCGGACGGGTCCGTGGCCGGGTACGCCTACCTTCGGCACAAGCAACATGTGCGACTTGACGTCGAAGCGTATGTCCACCCCAAGCACTTTGGGTGCAGCATCGGTACCACCGTGGTGCGGCTTGGTGAGGGCCGCGCCCGAGAGCATGTGCTGCTCGCGCTGCCCAAGGCGCGAGTTGTCCTCCACAACTGGATCAACGGTACCAACAAGGCGGCCTGCACGCTGCTTGAGCGCGAGGGGTACCACCCGGTGCGCTACTTCCTTCGGATGGAGACGGCGATCAACGAGGTGCCGGTGTCACCCATCTGGCCGGAAGGCATTGCGGTACGCACCTTCGAACCGGGCGATGAGCAGACTTACTATGCCGCGATAGAAGAGGCGATGTCTGACCACTGGGGACATGTGCCGCTGCCGTTCGAGGACTGGAAAAAGCGCAGGATGGGCAGCACCTTCGATCCGAGCCTCTGGTTTCTCGCGGTCGAAGGAGACGAGCCAGCCGGCGTGGCCCTGTGCAGCATCTCCGGAGCGATCGGCTGGGTGGACATCCTCGGAGTCCGCCGCCCGTGGCGAAGGCGCGGACTTGGCATGGCTCTGCTACGGCATGCGTTGGCCGAGTTCCATCAACGTGGCATGCCGCGGGTGGCACTCGGGGTCGACGCGGCGAGCCCGACCGGCGCCACTCGCCTCTACGAGCGCGCTGGTATGCACATGACCCGGCAACATGCCACGTATGGCAAGGAGCTCCGGCCTGGCGAGGACGTCACCGCGGAGGAGACATCCTGATCCTGTGCCTTCAGCGCAGATAGCTTTGGCCCCACAGGGCCGGCATGGAGGTGCTGAGTCACCTCTCACGATCTGCTCAAAACGCCGGCTACATCTCAAGTGGCGGATAATAATTCTCGGCGCCAATCTTTCTGACGTCGGTCAACCAGTCACCGCCGTAGACGGCGAGCGGGGTTTGGTGTGGCTGGAGCAAACTCCACGCCTGACGCTTGTAGGTCCAGTTGTCCGGCTGCAGCCGGTAGGCGTCGCGGAAGTGACGAACGGCCCCCTCTGTACTGCCCAGGCGGTGCAGGTGCTGACCCAGCTCAAAGTGGGCTGCAGCAGTGGCTTCT
>JAUJLY010000131.1 GCA_030447145.1 Thermomicrobiales bacterium | reverse complement strand
GGTAGGAGAGTCGCCGATCCTGACTTGATGCCTCTATTGTGGCTCGAAAACGACCGTGTTCGACACACCGCTCGTCTCACACTCGACAGTGAAAGACCCCGAGTTCCTTGCGCACCCGGACGGTTCCCTCCGCCGCGATCCGTTTGGTCGCCGCCTCACGCAAACACGCGAGTTGTTCACCCTCGAGCGTTTCTTTGGCGCTGGTGGAGAGGATATACGCCATCAGCGACTCAACCTCGGTGATCTCCAAAGCGTCGGGATAGTCGCGGCGCGTGAGGCGGGCGAACCACGGTCGAAGCTGCGCCGCCCCGTTGTCGAGGCTGAAGCCGATGTGCGCGTTTTGGGGCTCCACCTTGGGGGCGCATCGCACAAGCAGTTCGTCGAGTTCGCGCAAGTGCCCCCACCCGTTGGTCGCAGCGAAGAAATGCCCGTCCGGCCGGAGCACCCGGTGGACCTCGCGGAACGCTCTCGGTCGGTCCGGAACGTGGTAGAGCATGTGGTTGGCGATGACCGCATCGAACGTGTCGTGGGCGAACGGCAGCGCCTGGGCATCGGCTGTGCAGAAGGTCATGTGAGGCATCACAGCGGCCAGGCGCTGGCGAGCGGCGTCGAGCATGCCCGGGGAGAAATCCGTCAGGGCGATATGCCAGCGAGATGGCAGCCGATCCCGATTCTCCCACCACAGATCGCCCCGACCGCAGCCGAGCTCCAGGATGTGTGCATCCGCCGAGAGATCGAACTGATCAAACAGCCAGCGGAACCAGCCATACCGATTGGTGCTGAAGCGCTGGTGGAGCTGGATGCGTGCCGAGAGGTTCTCCGCGGACCGGTACTGCTCCGAGCACAGATGCTGCGGATTGTCGAGGGGCTCGGGGGATGGCATAGCGAGGCTCCGTTCCGCGAAGATCATTCCCAAAGGATGGGGACACTACTGTTCGCCCTCACACGAAGTTCCTGCCTGAGCCAACCGCCGGCGGAGGTCCTCGACCACTACCGCGGTCTGCTCGGGTGTCAGAATGTCGGTCGGGGCGGGCACCGCATAGTGGTCCGGGTAGTCGGGATCCTCGAACAGCCGGTCGGCAAAGGTCCGGGCACTCGCGTACCGGGGAATCACGTGCAGATGCACGTGCCGGTCCTGGTTCTGGAGGAAAGCGTAGTTGAAGTGATCCGGCTGGAAGGCGGCCTCCAGCTCCCGCGTCGTTCGTGCTAGCTGCCGGTGCAGGTCCTGCCACTCAGCGCCGGAGAGGACCGGGACGGCTTCGATATGCCGGCGCGTGGCGATCAGGCACTTACCGAGCAGGTTCTGGTTGCGGTTGAGCACGATCCGCCATGCGGGACTCTCGGAAAGAACCGGCCCGAGCTGGGGATCGCAGAGCAAACAGTAGGTCACGATCCCCTCGGTGTTCCAGGTGTTCCCCACGTCACCGTACCGACGACGCGCAACGTCACCATCCCGCTAGACGTGTGGGGACGCACCAGCTGCCCAAGATGGCGGTCAAAAGCCGATGCGGCTTCAGGGTTCATTCGATCGCGCGAAAAGCCGTTGCGGGCGTGGAAGGACTCCATATAGTCAGCTACCGACTGTGTGAACGGGACCGGTGCCGTCGTCTGATGCCCGCGTCGCTGAAAGAGCCAGCGCTGCTCGAGCTCCTCAATCAGGTCATATGGCTGATACTCCCGGTTGGTCGAGAACCGCTCGACGAGTTGACGCAACGGCTGCTCCCATGGCACGGGGAGTTCATGGCTGTCGATGATGGCCAGCATGCCGTTCGCACTCAGTACCTCATGAATGCGTGGGAGCACAATGTCCCAGTCCATCCAGTGAAGGCTGGCGCCGACCGTCACCAGCGCGTAGGGTTCCCGAAGGGTCGCCGCTTCGGCCGGTGCGTGAATCCAAGTGATCTGTGGATGGTCGCCGCGCGGGAGCTGGCGCGCTTTGGCAAGCATGCCGGCAGAGGGATCGATGGCATCGACACGATCGACGCGGCTGATGAGACGACGGGCGATCTCCCCGGTCCCCGTGCCGAGGTCAAGGACGGCCCGCGGGGTATCGACGATCAGGCGGTCGAGCACATCGAAAAGGTCGGCGGGGTAGGGTGGTCGCAGGTGGTAGGCGGCGATGACGCTGGGGTGGCTGAACTGGGCAGCGTAGGCAGGACCAAGGTGGCGTGGTTTTGGGAACATGGCACGTCACTCCGTGGGCTCATATCGAATCGGACCGCTGGCAAAGCACACAGAACCACTGCGCGTCCTGCCTGCCCGGACGCCGATCGGTTTCGACCCAGCTCTCCAGCAGGTCCAGACCAGTGACCGTCGCGACGATCGCCCGGAAGGAAACCGCATTCTGATTGGCGAAGAGGCGTTCGCTACGGACGTCTTCTCCCTCGCCCAGCATGAAGGAGGCGTAGAGCAAGCCACCCGGCACTAGCGCGCGCCCGTAGCGCTACAGCACTGCGGGGAGCTCAGCATGGGGCACGTGGAGCAGCGAGACCATCGACCAGATCCCGTCGAACGCTTCGACGAAGGTGACGTCCTGGTGCCGCAGGTGCAGCGCCTCCTGGCCAATCATCTCGGTGGCGTGCTGCACCATCGCGAGCGAGGCGTCCATCGGCACGATCTCGTAGCCCATCCTTTGGAAGGCGATACTGTCACGGCCCGAGCCGCAGCCGGCATCGAGAATACGGCCGCCGGGTGGCAAGTGGGCAAGGAATTTGGCATAGACGGGCGAGAGGTCGACCGACTGGGTGCGCGCGATGTAGTCTTGCGTGTGGCGATCGTACCAGTCTGCGGAGTTGGGAGGCGCATCGCCCATACGGTCGTCCTTTAGCGGGCCAACGAGTCGAAGAAATCTTTGGGCGCCCTGCCCGTAGAGTCTCGTCCTGGCAGTTTGCCAGATCACGCAACCCTGTGACACGTCCGGCGCGGTTGAGAAAAGAAGAAGGAGGAGCCCCGGAGGGCAACATAGGATCGGGAATCACGCGCTTGATCGTGCTGCGGGGCAACTCCGCGTCGGGGAAGAGCACGGCCGCACAGGAAATTCGCAACCGGTTCGGGCGCGGCATCGCCATCGTTAGCCAGGACACCATCAGACGAATCATCCTCAAAGAGCTGGATCAGCCCGGGGGTGTCAACATTGGCCTGATCGACCTTACCGCCCGCTACGCGCTCCATCACGGGTATCACGTCGTTCTGGAGGGCATGCTGCGCGCCGATTATTACGCAGAGATGCTGCGGCGCCTCATCCACGACCACCATGGACGGTCACGCTGCTACTACTTTGATGTCTCCTTTGAAGAGACGCTGCGGCGCCACGCCACCAAACCACAGGCAGACGAATACGGTGAGGTAGAGATGCGGGCGTGGTATCGCCCACGCGACTACGTGCCGGGCCTCGGCGAGCGGTGCATCGCAGAAGCCACACCACTTAACGACGCGGTCGAGCGCATCATGCTCGAGTCGAACCTGCGACAGGAATGCTGAGACCTTCGAGAAAAGATCGTGTCATCTTGTGATGAAAGGGACCCCGCGCTGGTGTCGCAAAAGCCTTCGTTTGTGACACACACTGGATACTCTACCGACGCTTGCATCGGTATGGAAGATTTCCTTCCTACCCCTCCGGCCTCTATCGTTCAGCTGTGCTTGCAAGGGTCGTGGCCTTGTTTTCGTGCGACGACGTGAAGACCACTCGAGCCAAGCACAGATAAGAACGACAGCGGTCAGGAACTGCTACTAAACACCCCAAGCGTCATAGCTGCCGCCGTTCTACCCCAGCACGCGCAGATATCTCAGCGCCTTGCGCAGGAGGAAGGGCGGTGCATTGCCCAACTCCCTTCTGGATCGCTCCTCTGTGTGGTGCAGGATTGTCTGGTAGCTCATTGCATGGTGAAGGGCATGCACGACACCACAGAGCGACCACAGTTTCCGCAGGCCCTCCATTGTTTCGATATCGGTCCACAGTGCGAGGTACGCGTCCCGCAACTGCTTGCGTACATCCTCGTCTTGCTCGTTGAAAACGATGAACATGTCCATGAAGGGGTGGGCGATGCAGGCTTCAGTCCAGTCGAAGAACGCCAGCCTGCCGTCAGACACAGCGATGTTCTCAGGGTGGAGATCCCCATGGATCAACGTCGACGGAACGGCGTAGTCGGACAGGCGCGAGCACATCTCCGCGATCCGGCGTTCAGCCCGATGAAGCGCATCGATCTCGTCGGCATCGAGTTGTGCGACGGCAAGCGGGTCGTTCAGTAGAGGCCCGAGACGAGGGAGGAGGTGTTTGGGCCCTCGGTCGACGCACCCTAGCTCGGTTAGCTCGTGGACGTGCCCGGCAGTATCGCGCTGAAGACGGCCGAACGCCTGCACGATCTCAATCTTTCGTTCAATGGGCATCGCGGTGCCCAGTGTGGGACCGACGTCTTCCAGAAGCATTTAGCCTCTACTGGGATCTGATGCGATAAGCGCTGGCACACGCCTTGGAAACTGGCTAGCAAGATAGCTGAGCAAAACGGGCTCATTCGCGAATAATGGTTGTCGGGCTGAGGTCTTGAAGTACACCTCTCCGTGTGAAGTCGCCACGCGTAAGACGCAGGAGAGACTCCACCACCGCACCTGCTCGGGTGGTGTCAGCACGTCGTATCCGAGCGATCCCAGTGTTTCCGTAATCCAGGATGCTGCGAGCGCAAACCATCCAGGACGTTCCCATGGCGGACGATACTCGGGGATGATGCTCGTCTCAAGTTCGCGAAGATATGCATCAACTACTTTACGATGATTGGGTGGATCGAGACGTAGTCCCGCGAGGCCCGCCCGGTTCACCCACCGGTTTCGAGCTGAGAGGGCCCCGACGTGCTCCCCACTCTCGAAGGCGAAGATCCCCGCCTGGCGCCTGCGATGCTCGTCCTCAGCAATGTGGGCATACCGATAAGCGAGGACGGGGAAGCCAAGGCTCCGGCTCATCTCTCGTGTCGCTAGACCAGGCGTCAGATCGATCTTGCTCGTCACCAGGATACTGGGAAGCGACCATCCGTCCTCACCTGCAAACATGAGTACCCGACTGGTGGACGGATGAGGGAGCAGAGCGAAGAGATCAGATGTCCACCCGTCGCTCATATGCCTTCCGGATTGATATGTGCGTCGGCGGCAGCAACTCCGGCGTCAAGGTGCAGCAACCCAGCCGCGGTCGGGCGAAAGCCACAGGCACGGTAGAACGGTTCCAACGCCTCCTCGTAATCAACGTGGAGCCATTCCGCACCGCGTTCCTGGGCAAGGGCTGCCGCCTCCCGAACCAGTGCCGTTCCGATACCTCGCCGTTGGTAGTCGTGATGAACGGTGGTATCGAGCAGAAAGGCATGCGCGCCTCCGTCCCACGCGATATTGACGAAGCCGATGAGGCGATCGTCGTCGTGCGCGCAGACCCATCCCAAACTGCGCTGGAAGATCGGACCCCACTCCCTCGTTTGCGGACCCTCCCACGCCGTCGCCCTGAGGTCGTTGAGCGCGTCGCTGCTGATGGCGAGATCTTGCACGAATAGGATAGTTACTTGTCCACCTTCCTCTCAGGACCGGCACAGGGCGGTGCTACCTTCGCTCTGTACTACCACGTCCACCCTTAAGCTTGGATAGCCACCGCTTCAGCGTGTCGGTTATCTTCTGCATTTCAACGCCTCCCTTCAGATTTCGGTTATCCGTTCGTCACCTGCATCATAGCAGTGACCAGAGTCGTTGGAAGAAGAGATGAGGTTCGATGGGCGCCGAACGGGCAGGTAAGAGGGTGAGGCAATCCTGTTGGCACGTTCCATGACGACGCTGATCGTCCGGGCACGCAAACCAAGCTACGAAGGAGCCTGGTAAAGGATGCGGCACGTTGCTCCTCTCGGATTCAGACCAGCAAGGCTGGAAACCTCTGGCTACATCGGAGGCATCGTGTACGACACGACATTATGCACGGCTTACGGCTGGCATTGGGTGAAGAGAGATTGCGGGCGCTTATCGGCACCCGGGTGCTCCTGAACTCCTTCAACGCGATGCCCGAGGCGGTTTGCGTGCTCTGTATCATTTTCTTGTGCTGCTCACGCTGAAAACATCAATGCCCCGCGCTCTGGTAGTTATGTGACTCTCGCCAAAAGAGCCACAGTGCAATCGCCATCAATCCGAAGCCCACCAGAGGAGAGGCCCACGCTATCCATGCCGAAAAGGGCAGTTCTCCTGTCCGCCCGAGCAGCACCGTGGCCGGCACCCAGGCCATAAAGGCCATCGGCACGATCCAGGTCATAAATGCGCGCAAGGGTCGGTCAAAGATCGCCATCGGGTAGCTGCCGAACCGCCACTGCAAGTCATCGAAGACAATCCGCAATGGCAATGTTTCCAGAAAGCGGAATGCAAATGCCGCGGCTCCCAGCTGAAACGCTCCATCGATCAGGGCCCCGCCAACCAGGGCCAGCGGCAGGAAGAGCACCAACATCGGTGTCCAGGCGATCTCCACCTGTCCCAGTGCAATACCGAGGAGCACAAGCCCTGACAGCAGATCACCAAGCGGCGGAATTCGGAAGTTCGTGAACATCAGCTGCGCCCAGACGGGCATCGGCCGGATCAGGAAGCGATCCCACTCGCCTTCCTGCACGATACGATCGAAGCGAAAGAGCTGGTTGCATGACACGACCCACAGCCCATGCCCTGCTAGGCGCATGCCATAGAGGAGACCCACCTCCCACAGCCCCCAGCCTCCCACTGCCTCGAACCGGGTAAGCACCACGGCAACGAAGATGAAACCGATGGACTGGAAAAGAAAGCCAAAGAGCAGGCTCATGAGGAAGCTGGCGCGGTACTGCATTTCGCCCCGGATAGCGGTGAGCGTGGTATGCCAACAGATGGAAACGAGTGTCATCTCAGCCTCCCTGGGCCACGAGGCGGCGTTGCGCCCGGTGCCATGTCCATGCCGATGTTGCCGCCAGAAGGACGACCCAAAGAAGCTGGATGCCAAGGGCCTGTGTTACTTCCGATCCCTGCGCCTTTCCGATATAGATCGATGCCGGCAGAAAGGTGATCGCCTCAAACGGTAGCCACTCTACCAGGATGCGCAACGGACCTGGCATGAACCAGAGCGGCACCATCGAGCCGGCCAGGAAGTTACCGACGAGAAAGACCATTGCCCGCATGCCGCTAATGTTGATTAACCAGAATCCCGACAGCCCCACCAGCAAGGAGATGAGGGTACTCACAATCAACCCCAACACGAAGCTGATGAGGAAGAGAACGAGCATGCCTATCGCAGGGAGTGTAAGCGAGCCGATCAGCATCAGCCCCGGGATGACAATGACCAGGCCCAACCAGCGACCGGCCGCATTCCCGAAGTTGATCGCTAGCATCTGACCCACAAAGCCGACCGGGCGCACCATATCAACCGCGACCTGCCCCTCATCGATGCGACGCGGTATCTCGTCTGCAATGCTGGGATAAATCATGAAGTTGATCTACGCGACGACGGTCAGATAGGCGATCGTGGTC
>JAUJLY010000130.1 GCA_030447145.1 Thermomicrobiales bacterium | reverse complement strand
AATCCCGCCGGCGACGCTAGCGGCCTGATCACCCACCGATCGCTCCCGACGCGGCTCCTGATATTTTCGGGGGCCGTTGTCGTGCCGATACCTACGTAATCGAGAGCCGACAATCTACGTAGTTTCTACGGATGTGCCGAGGCGGAGAACCGGGCACACTGTAGGGGACCCTTCGGGAGACGGGTAGGACTCGTGGCACTGGGCACGGACCAAGCCTGGTGCCAAGTCAGTGCTGACCCGTGCTCCAGACGTGACATCAATCGATCCCGTGTGGTGCTGGATCCTGATGCGCGCGGTCCGTGTCTCGTCGAGGAGAAACTCCGTTGCCGGAGTACGACCGGGACGCCAATCTATTCCCCCTTCCTCCATCCACTCAAAGACGCCGGACGCCCCCTTCGTCCGGCGTCTTTGTGCGTCTCAATCGTGTCGTGATCTGCCCCAGGCGTCGCCAGAATCGCCCGCACGAGGCGGAAGTAGGCAACGCGGCTCCTGCATCATGTGGGGGCCGTTGTCGTGTCTGGCATCTACGTAATCAACATCCACCGATCTACGTGGTTTCTACGGATGTGTCGGGCAGGAGCTCCCCGCTATCGTGGCGACAGGTGGTCCGACATTCGGGGGCGGACCGAGATGATCGCTCAGGGAGTGTGCATGATGGTTCTGTGTCGTTCACTGGATCGTGGTTCCGAGATTCGCTCACAACTTCTGACATCCCGACGTGCGCTTCTTCGGGGTATTGGGCTTGGGGGTGCAGCGATCGGGGTCGCTGCCCTAGGGCAAGGAGTCCCGGGCGTGGCGCGGGCGGCCACGCCCTCACCCCAAGCATCTCCGGCGGACAGCACGATCTCGCTCTTTCATGACAATTTCCGCAACGGGTTTCGCATCGATGGGCCTGATGCACGATGGGGATATTTTGCCTTGCCGGGTCCGGACGGACAGCCCAGCTTCGTTGGTGATGATGGAACTGAAACCACCTCAGATGCGGGTCTGCGAGTGGTGGCCCCAGGGAGCAACCCGGAGAGTGGGGAGCCAGCGTTCACCAAGACCGTTCCCCAGGAAGGTGATGTGGCCACGGCCGTGCCCGGTGGCGTCGACCATGTGAAGTGGTTGGTCTATACCAGCCATGTGGCGACCAGTGGCCTGCCGGGCTTTGATGCGATCCCCGGAAGGGAGCTGGTCTTTCGCGCCCGGGTTTCCGGCCGGACCTACGGCACTGCTGGTCATCCGTTTGGTGCAGCCGTGCTGGATCCGGATGATGATCTGCGCTTGGCCGCTGTTGCCCTCAATACCTATGATCCGGAGAGCTGGATGGTGTACGACATCTGGCTTACCGACACGCAGATCTACGCCTTTTATGAGCGCCTGCCGTTTGGCCGGATGCAGCTGGGGAATTACGAGGCCTTCTCCTTCCAGATTCCGATCGGGACGCGTACCCCGGACGAGTGGCATGACGTAAGCATTGCCTATGACCGCGAGGCGGGGACGGTGCGATGGCTTGTCGTGGGGAAGAACGCTTTCGGGTCGATCGCATTGGACACTTCATCGACCGGCAGTTTCTCACCATCGACCACGGAGGAACGGAGGGACGAATCGAAGCCCGTCAGCTCAGTGGCGGCATGGGGATGTTCACGCTGCTCGATGGCGCGCTACCGTCTGGGCAGGCGCTCGTTCGGCTGTCGGATGCCCCCAATGTGTACTTTGACACCCTCGCGGGTGAGCCCACGGCGCAAACATTTGTGGATGAGGAGAGCGCCGAAGCAAACCGACTCTTTGGGCAGGGATCGGAACTGCGCATAAGCACCTTCACGGTGGAGTCTGCCTGACCGCAACGGGCCAATCACGACACGTCGGACAGGGGCGCGTCTGATAAATCACCTCAAGCCGTGCCTGGATCGCTCCTGCACAACGACAGCTCCAGACACGGCCCCTGAAGAAGCAGGGGCCGTTGTCATGTCCGTCGCCCTCACCCACGCGAGGGATTTGCGGACCGCATACGGTGTGGACGATTGTATGGGGTGTCGGAATACAGCGCTCGGTAATCACTGCATGTTCATGCTTCGTCGCGTTACGAGCCGGCCCTCCCGGTCCGGACGAGGTAACGACACTTGCCCATGAGTCGGCGACGTGGGGGCGGCATATGCCGCGAATCGGGAACTCCATCGCCTGCGCAGCGATGCACCACGTCGCCAGTGTCGTCGGGGTGATGCTCGACCGATCCATCTTCATGCCGGGATAGGGCCCACTATTGAGCGGTTTGGTGCCTTCGAGTGCGGACGGAGATGTTCTCTCATCCTTGTGGCTGAGCCGGTCGATTGACATACTCACATGGCTGGTGAATCATGGAAACAGTCATCCACCTACTCGTGGAGGTCTGGGTCCATGTCCTCTCCTGAATCGGTCGAGCCGCTCCCGATCACGCCATGGATCACCCCGGTTGAGGATCTGAGTCCGTTTTCTTCCGCCTTACCCATTCCCTTGACCCCTCTCGTCGGTCGTACCCGTGAACTCCAGACCTGCATCGAAGCCCTTGAACATCCCGAGATGCGCCTGCTGACACTGACGGGCACAGGGGGAGTCGGCAAGACCCGCCTTGCTCTGGCAGTGGCCGAACAGGTTCAAACGCGATTTCCACATGGCGTCATCTTCGTGCCCCTTGCCGACATCAAGAACCCCACTCTAGTCCTCCCCACCATCGCTCGCTCGCTGGGGATGCAGGACGACAGCGAGGGACCGGTCATCGAACGTCTCACCACAACCCTCCAGACGCGACAGGTCCTGCTGGTGCTCGACAACTTCGAACAGGTCGTTTCTATGGCGTCGGATGTCGTCCACCTTATGCAGCGTTGTCCCGACCTGACCGTCATGGCAACATCCCGCATTGCGCTGCGCGTCCGTGGTGAGCAGGAGATCCCGGTTCAGCCCCTTGCCCTTCCTGACCCTGTAGTATCGGCCTTGGTGCCTGAGATGGCAGAGGTCGAATCGGTCTCCCTGTTCCTTCAGACAGCTCGTGGTCATGCACCGGACTTTGCGCTTACAGAGCAGAACGCCGCCGCCATAGCGGAAATCTGTCGCCGCCTGGATGGCCTGCCCCTGGCCATCGAACTCGCCGCAAGCCGACTTCGGGTGCTCTCTCCGTCGACGCTCCTCCGGCTGCTCGAACGACGGCTCCGTCTTCTCACCTCTGGGCCACGGGATCTCCCGGACAGGCAGCGCACCTTGCGCGATGCGATCCGATGGTCCTATGACCTCCTGCCACCTGAGGATCAGCTGCGTTTCCGCCGACTCGCTGTCTTCATTGGAGGCTTCAGTATCACGTCCGCAACAAGCATTATGCAGACATCCGAATCGGAGACGCTCGACGCCCTGACCCAACTCACCGACCATCATCTCATCCGGCCGATGTCAACGCCCTTGGGAGAGGCACGGTTCAGGATGCTGGAGACCATTCGTGAGTTTGGGGTGGAATTGCTCGAAGAATCCGGGGAACTTCCGGCCCTCCAGAAAAGGCACGCAGACTGGTGCACGGAACTGGCGCTGACCGCAGCCCCAGAGTTGACAGGAACCGACCAGGCGACCTGGCTGGAAGTACTCGAAACCGAGCACGACAATCTGCGTGCGGCACTCGCCTGGTGCCTTATAGAGTCCCCTGCGCACGCCGCCCGAATGGCGGCCGCGCTTTGGCGTTTCTGGTGGATTCGGGGCTACGTCCGCGAAGGACGTAGCTGGTTGCAGCGGGTGCTTGAGCTGTCCGACGAGGTATGCCCTGCTGAACGTGCGGCGGCACTGTATGCGGCGGCCGAACTGTCCGAGGCGTTATCCGATTCTCCGGACGCAATTGCGCTGCACAACCAGGCGCTGGGCATCTTTGAGGATCTCAAGGATGACGTCGGCAGGGCCGAATGCCTGAATGGCCTCGGTATCGTCCAACGCTCGCTGGGCAACCTTGACGAGGCCGAGCACCTGCACAACCAGGCACTGCCGTTGCTCCAGAGCGCACAGAATCGACGAGGAGAAGCAAGCACCTTCAATAATCTCGCTGCCATTGCCTACTACCGCGGCAACTTCGCCCAGGCAGAAGCGTTCTGGGCGCGAGCGTTGGAGATAGTGCGCGGGATCGGAGATCTTCGAGCCACCGGGCTACTCCTTGGAAACCAGGGTGCGGTGGCCCTCCTGACCGGTCAGCATCACCGATCGATCGCGCTCCAGCAAGAGAGTCTTGTGGTGGCCCGGCAACTGGCCGACCCGGATAGCATCTCCCGCTCGCTCATCAACCTTGGTGGTGCCTACGTCGAAGTGGGAGACCTGGATCGGGCCCGAGCGGCCCTCGAGGAAGGTCTTCTCCACAGCCGCCAGGTTGAAGACGCGCGAGTGGAGGCGAATGCCCACTACACGCTTGGCAAGATCGCCCTGCTGATGGGTGACCACCGATCCGCGGCCCGATCCTACCTCAAGAGCCTGGTCTTACTTGCGAAGGTAGGAGACCTTCCCGGCGTTGCCACCAGTCTCGAGGGACTGGGCTGTGTTGCCTCGGCAACCTCCCTGCATGAGGACGCGATCCGGCTGTTCGCGACGGCGCACCACATCCGGGAAACAACCGGTGCCGCCCGGGAAAGCACGGAAGACGCGGGCTATGATCAGGCTCTTCTTGCCTCAAGGACAGCGGTCGGCCGAGGAGCCGCGGATCCCCTGTGGAAGGAGGGTCTCAATCGCTCGATCGACGAGGCGGTTCTTGTCGCCTCCTCCATGACCGACCAGGTGCAGCAGATGCCTGCCACGCGTTCTGAGGCCATTGGAGACCGAGGGGGTTCAAGGCTGGTATCTACCTACGGCCTCACTCCACGGGAAATCGAGGTTCTGGGATTCCTCGGCGCCCACCACACGGACCGGGAGATTGCGGAGGCGCTCTACATTAGCCCACGCACGGTCGGAACACACATTACCTCCATCCATACCAAGCTGGGCGTCACCTCCCGCCGTGAAGCCGCCAGAATCGCAGCGGAGTCGGGACTGACATAGAGCATCTGCGTTGACGAAAATCCAATGAGGTCCTCGATCCGGTCCCCGCATAGAGTAACCATGTCGAGGCACGGATGAGTCACGCGGGTGCCTCCACGGTCGATGGCGCACCGGCTTCCCTAGCTCAACACCCATCTGCCACATCACTCCTTCCCCGACGGGTTATCCGCATACCAGATCACCCTCATCTACGTAATCGAGAGCTGGCAATCTACGTAGTTTCTACGGATGTGCCGAGGCGGGGAACCGGGCACACTGTAAGGGACCCTTCCGGAGACGGGGAGGACTCGTGGCACCGGGTAAGGACCCAGCCTGGTGCCGTGTCTTGCAATCACAGGAGAGAGACTGATGCGTCGAATATGCTTCGGGTTCCTGGCCGCCTTGCTGTTCTTGCCCATGAGTATGATGTCCGTCATCGCCGCGCAGGATGCTACGCCTGCAGCCGCTGACTCTGCCTTTGCCGATCTCGGGTTGCCAACGCTCGATGTCACCGTCACCGCCGATAGCTTTGAGGGCATCCCGAATTCGCTGGAGGCGGGCCGCTATCTGGTGACGGTCGCCGTGGGAACCGATGTTGACTTTGCCTCCGGCGTTGCCTTCGTTCAACCATCCGGCATGACTGCTGAGGAACTCCTGAACGAGCTGTCAGGGCCACCGGCGGAGACCCAGGTGGAGGCAGAACTTGCCACACCGGTCGGTGGTGAGGAAGGGATGGATACCCCACCAGACTTTATCTATGACCTGATGTATGCCGGGGGCGCGTTTGCGTTGGCCGGAGCAAGCGCTCAGGTTGTGCTGGACCTCGGACCTGGGGAATGGGTCGCCTGGGCTGATGACCCGATGGCGATGCAAGAGCCGGTGGTCTTCGAGGTCACCGGGGACATGCCGACGGATCTGCCGGAACCGGAGGCTGGTGCCACACTCACCATGGAAGAGTATGAGATCAACGTCATCGAAGGCGAGCTCACGTCAGGCCAGCAGGTAATCCGGCTCGACAACACCGGGGAGGAGCCGCACTTCCTGGCTGTCCTGCAGGGACCGGATGACATGACCGAGGAGCAGATCGCCGTCCTGATCGAGGAGGAGCGGCAAGCAGAAACGTCTGGGACGCCACCGTCCTACTCAGAGCTCAATCCGGAAGAGGATTTCATGGTAACCCTCTTTACCGCGACCCAGTCGCCGGACACGAGCCTTTGGGTGACCATTGATTTGCAGCCAGGGCGATATGTGTTGGCGTGCTTCTTCCCGGATGAGGAGGACGGCCGACCGCACGCTGATCACGGTATGTACACCGTCGTGGAAATCGCTGATTAGCGATCCTCACGGATGGCATGAGGTGGAGAGGATAGCTGGGCGCCCGGCTATCCTCCTGCCGTGGAGATGTAAGCGGCGAGAGGAACTTTTGACAATTATGGTGTCGACAGATGGTTCATCGCTTGGGGGTGGACCAATGATCAGTTTGCAGAACTGGTCTGTCCCGGTGTGGAGCACCGCGGCCGGTCCTGAATGTCTGCACCGGCCTGATTCGGTGAGTGATGGAGCAGTGTCATGGTAGGTGGTGCATCGGTACGCTTTCTCGTTGTCGTCCTTGGTGTAGTGCTCATGCTCGCGGCCCCGGTGTCCGGAGTGACGAGCCTTGCACAAACCACGTCCCCGCCGAACCTGATCGGCGAAAGTCTGTTTTCGTTCGAAACCACCCTCGCCGGCACCTGTGACAACCGCAGCTTCACCTTCGGTGCGCACGGGCCGGCGAGCGGGCCGTATTTCGGCACTTTCCAAGAACAAGGAAGCATCACGTTGGTGTCCCACCTTACGGGATCAAGCCCGATTGCCAGTCTGTCGGCCCAGTTCGACATTCTGGCCCAAGACGGCACGCAGATCGTCGGCACCAAGGAGTGGGTCTCCGGAGTCAGTTCCGGGAGCGCGTTCTGTCGAGCCGGCGGCCCCGCCGAACTGCGTGTCAACGCCTACGACTTGCAGTACGAGGCGACCATCACGACACCGGATGGGCAGACCTGCACGACGACGGGCGGCGCAACGCTGGTGTTGGAAGCCTCAACTGAATACATTGGGGGCAGATTCGAGGAAGACTTCATTAGTGGCACCACGCCGTCGTGCAGCGGAGGCGGTGCCGAGCCACCGGGCGAGCACCCGCCACTCCCCCAAGTGGTGTGCGATCGTGCTGATGTGCGCAGTCCGGCCGTGAGACAAGCGGCGGAGTGCGAGCTGTATCCGCCGGGGGGACCTCCATCTGAGATGGGGTGGTGATAACAGCTAGTACCCTGCCGTAGCACCGCTCAAGGTCTGGGTGACTGTATGGGGTGTGGGTGCGTGGGTCAGAGGCAGACAGACGCCGGATGAGCGACCATACCGGCGTCTGTCTGCCTCCTATCGGGGGATAGGGTCGCTGCATTGTAGGGCCATTGCTCAGAAGGGGTGACCGTGGGCACTAGGTTTCGGGTGTGGCGCCCGGGGTCCCTTCTGGCTCCGCGAAGAACTCGTCG
>JAUJLY010000129.1 GCA_030447145.1 Thermomicrobiales bacterium | reverse complement strand
GAGAGCATTCCGATGACGATACCCAACAGCGTGGCGATGATCGTGGCGAAGGCTGCCACATAGAATGAACTCCGCACACCGTAAATGGTCTGATCAAGGATGCTCCGGCCCAGCTCATCAGTGCCGAACCAGAACTTTCCAGATGGAGCGGCGTTGATATCCTCAAAACTCCCGTAGGAGCCAGGGTACTCGGCGATCAGCGGAGCGATTACGCCAAGGATCGCTAGGACCATCAAACCCAGCAAACCAACCATGCCCAGCACATCACGCCGGTAGCGGGAGACCAGCGACCGCCATCCGGTCGGACGTCGCGACGTCCGTTCCGCTCCCAAAATCGTGGATCCCCCGGTAGCGGAAATCGTCTCAGCTGCCATAAATGATCCTTGGGTCAAGTGCCCCATACACCAAGTCTGTGATGAGATTGAACAGCACCACAGTCAACGCCAGCATGAGGAACGCCCCTTGCAGGACTGGGTAGTCATGCTGTTGCACGGAACGAAAGATCAGCCGGCCGATCCCGGGGTACGCAAAGACAGTTTCGGTTAATACGGCTCCGCTGACGAGGAAACCGAGTCGTAAACCGACCACGGTGACGAACGGGATGAGGGCATTCCGAAACGCATGTATAAGCACCACCCTCCGTTCGGCGACGCCCTTTGCTCGCCCCGTACGCACGTAGTCCTCCTGCATCACCTCCACCATGCTGGTACGGAGGAACAGCACATATGGTCCAAGATTAGTAATGGCCAAAACCAAGCAGGGTAGTACGAGATGCTTGAGGACGTCAACAACCTTTGACCACCCCTCACCCCCCTCTGGATCGGTTGCTCCACCGATGGGGAACCAGTTGAGCTCGCGGCCAAAGAAGTTCATGACCATCAGAGCGACCCAAGGGATAAAGAGCGCACCAAGCGTCACTGTAGCGGCCCGGATGATTACATCGGACACCCTTCCCTGCCGATATACCGTCAGCAACCCAAGCGGGATGGAGATGAGCAAGGTCACCACCAGAGAGGACCCGGCTAGCAGCAACGTCCAGGGCAGCGCATCAGCGATGACGTCATCAACCGGAGCGCGCTGACTGATCGACACGCCGAAATTCCCTTGTGCCATTTGGTAAAGGTACTTGCCATATTGGATGGGAATGGGTCTGTCGAGCCCGAAATCCGCGAGTAGTTTCTGGCGGATTTCGGGCGTCATCATCGGATCAGCGAAGATCGAGACCGGATCGCCTGGCAGCAGGCGCAAGATAAAGAAGGTGATGGTCGCGGCGATGAAGATGGTCAAAACTGACTGCAGACTACGCCGCAGGATGTATTGCGCCTTCCCCGACATATCGACTACCTGCCCCCGGCGCTACACCGCTCTACGACGCCGTCTGGTGGATGTTGACCATGCTGTGCCATGAAGCAATTCCCAGCAGGCTCCCCGGAAGTACCTGGAAGCCCTGCCAGCGCCGGTTGTAGGCGAGGTTAAACTCGGGGTAGTACAAGGCGAAGACGGGCACGATTTCGTGATCTATCTCCTGAATCTTGAACACCCCTTCCTGAGTCGCCTCCAAATCCGCGTTGAAGTGGGTCTCCTCGATCAGCGCAGCAAATTCATCATTGTCGATCCCGGTCAGATTATTTGAACCCGGGTTGTACTGCGATGGATGGAACGTTGAGTAGTAATGGCGTGACGGATTGTCCACAATGCCCCAACCGGCGAGGTAGAGCTCGTAGTCTCGGTCGAAGCGCACGCGTTGATACAACGCATTGCTTTCCTGCGCGTCGAGCGGAATACTCACGCCCATCTTCTCCCAGTTCTCCTTCAAGATCGCCGCGACCTTCTGAGAGGCAGGCTCATTAGCGGCAAAGGAGAGGCGCAGTTCCAGATCACCACCTCCGTGCTCCTCTGGAACGTTGACAAATCCGCTATCATCCGTGTCGGTGTAACCGGATTCCTCGAGCAATTGGCGGCCCGCCTCAATGTCAAAGGGCCAATCCTCCACATCGGGATTGTGCCAGGCCGTCAGAACCGGGGAGACGACCGTTGTCATCTTTCCAGCATTGCCCTTGAACACAAATTGGACGATCACGTCCTTGTCGATGCCCATGGCCATTGCCTGACGCACCTTAACGTTCGCCAAATGGGGGTTTTCAGCAATGTTCGGCGCGACGTAGTTGTAACCGGTGCTGGCATTGGGGACGACCTCGAAGGCCGGATCCTGTTTAATTGCATCTACCGAGTCCACCGGAACACCCTGCGGAACCGCGTCGATATCACCGTTCTGGAACGCCAACACCAACGTATTGACATCGGGGTACGTGCGATAGATCAGCTTGTCGACATACGGTGGCCGGCCGATCGGGGGATAGTTGTAATCCTTGCGGGCTTCCAGTTCTACGAACTGGGTCTTCTCCCAGCGTGTGAGTCGGAAGGGCCCCGCCCCGATTGGCTGATCATTGGTGTACGTCTTGGGATCCTCAATCGTCTCCCAGATGTGCTTCGGCATGATACGGAACCAAAACGCTACGTCGTAGATGAAAGTCGCAACTGGTTGAGACATCGTGAATACAACTGTGTAATCGTCAGGCGCCTCGATGCTGGCCACAGGTGCAAGAATGGCAGTTTTGAAGGTAAATTTCTGTTCAATTTCAAGATCGCACGTGAATTTCACGTCGTGGGCGGTCAGGGGGGTCCCATCCTCCCAGAGGAATCCTCTCCTGAGCTTGAAAGTATTTGTCAGTCCGTCTGCGCTAGTTTCCCAAGATTCGGCCACGTACGGCAGACGATTGGAGTCCTTATCCAATGTCCCTAGGGCCGGGTACAGCAAGTTCAGGATAAGGGAGTCTTGCTGTGAGTTGGATACGAACGGGTTCAGGGAGCTAATGTCCGCGATACCCATCTGGAACGTGCCACCCTGCTGGATGTTCGGGTCCGGGGTCGCGGCGGGAGTCTGTGCCAACACCGAGTACGGCGGTAAGGTCAGCGCCGCTATGGATGCACCACCTCCTGCGAACGTCAACCACCGCATCGCATCGCGCCGCCGCATCGTAGCCTGCAAGGACGAATGAAGAAGGTTAATGGGCCGATCGCTTGAACTTGCCATGACGCTCAATCCTCTCTACAAACGCTGACATGAGAGCCGAGATACACATCAACTCGATCCTGCAGCAGCTTCAATGTCTACCGGCGACTATCTCAAGTGGACTTGTTCATTATTAAGCGTACACGATAATGCAGAAAGTGAACATCACTCAGGCGGGGGGTTGAGGATATTCCGCCAGTCATTGCCTCACGGCGAGACTACATCCCTGACGTTGGTTTCACGTGAGCAGACCTAGGTTCTGAGAGCGGCCGGCGAGGTGACGGACCCCGACAATGGCGTCCTAAAGGACCTTCACTATGGTGGGATGGTTCATAAAGAGAAAGCATGAAAGGGAGTCGATGAACGCTCATGATAATTCAGCGGAGCCCGCACGGTCCACCTCGGGCCGACTGCCGACGGATGCCGTCAGGTCGTTGGCCCGAATGGTCGGCTTAGAACTCTCCGAGGAAAGAATCAGTGCTCTCATGCCGCAGCTGGAGTCGCACATGGCCTTGATCCACGCGATCGACGGCCTCAATGCTGGTGGTGCAGAACCCGCCGTAGAGTTACACCTCAGCCGCACCAAGGAGCCGCTCAATGGTTAGCGTCCGGAACGACGTGTGCGATCGACCACTGGTGGATATTGCCTCAAACATCCGACGTCGAGAGCTGTCCTCAGCAGAGATTACCGATTCGGTACTGTCGCGTATTGAGGCGCTTGAATCGCAACTGAATGCCTTTATTACCGTACTGGCCGAGCCTGCCCGTCGCCAGGCAAATGAAGCTGACCGAGAAATTGCGGCAGGCGGTTACCGCGGGCCGCTTCATGGGATCCCGGTCTCAGTGAAGGACCTCTTCTGGACTGCTGGCGTACGCACCACTGGCGGCTCACGACTCCTCAGACATTGGATACCGAACACCAGCGCCACCGTCGTAAACCGTCTCAGGCAAGCCGGTGCGGTTCTTATTGGCAAAGCTAATATGTACGAGTTCGCATATGGCTCCGTTCACACCGATGTCGGACCCGCCCGGAATCCTTGGGATCCCTTACGTTCGACGGGGGGATCCAGCAGCGGATCTGCTGCTGCGGTGGCAGCCGGTATGGGCTATGGGTCGGTGGGCTCCGACACGGGAGGCAGTATTCGGATTCCCGCGGCATTCTGTGGGATTGTGGGCATGAAACCGACCTATGGACGCGTCAGTCGGCACGGTGCCATTCCCCTGTCATGGTCGTGTGATCACATGGGACCGATGACGCGCACAGTGGCAGACTGCGCTGCGCTGTTGAAAGTTATTGCTGGCACTGACCCGCTCGATTCAACCAGCAGTGAGCTTCCGGTCAGTGACTACTCATTGGAGCTTGAGCGGGATGTATCCGCGCTTCGCATCGGCATTGCCCCGTCCTACCTTCGTGAGAACATCGCCCCTTCTGCCTTGAGCGTCATCGAAAACGCGATCCAGCACTTCCAAGGATTAGGCGCGTCCATCCAGGCGGTTGACCCGCCCTCACCGTCCGACCTCGTCCCCGTGCTCTTAGCCATCATGTCCGCAGAAGCCGCCGCTTATCACCTGCCAGCGCTCCGAGCGGAATCCGATATGTTCAGCGACGCGGTGCGGGAGCGTCTGGAATTGGGAGCACTCACCCCCGCTACAACCTACATCCATGCGCAGCGTCTTCGGAAGCAAGTCATGGAGCAGATGCGCGACGCCATGTCCCGCGTCGATATTCTGCTGATGCCCACCTCACCAATGACTGCACCGCTCATTGATGAGGACCTGTCCACGAGCGAAGATGCCCATCCGGAGCTACTCGCGGCGAGGATCAACTATACCGGCCCATTCGACTTGACGGGTTTCCCTGCCCTATCCATTCCCTGCGGGTTTGTGGAGTCCGGCCTGCCCGTGGGAATGCAGCTGGTCGCCAAACCATATGAAGAAGAAATCCTGCTATCCGCAGCTTGGGCGTACGAACAGTCCAATTCATGGCATCAACGCCTTCCCCCGACCATTCAAAGTCTGCAGGCGTAGTCACCTTAGCCGGCCCCCCTGCCTTCGTCGGCGCTCACGTCTCACGTGGTCCGTCCGATCTGGCCTACTGCGGTTGGGCCTCGGTGAGCTGACTCAGCGTGCCGGCATGCGGCACCGCGATCCACCCCTCGGTCCTCGCCAGCGCAGCATCCTCTCCTGGCGGCGGAATGGTCAGCCCGAGCGCCAAAGCACGCCCGACAAGCGCAGCGATCAACGCGTCGAAGGCGTCGTCATTACGGGAGCAGAGCTGAAGGGTCTCGTTGGACTGCCGCAGCCAGGGGCAGGCGGCCGTGACCGCTCTCACCAGTTCCGCCAGGTTGCCCTCTTGGTGACGGAGGGCGGCTGTCCCGGTCTTGTAGCGCCTGGACGCGAAACCCCACATGTGGAGCGCCACCGCCGGGTAAACCTCCACCACCCGGCCAGCCCCGGAATGGTCATCGGCTCCTAGTTGCGCCAGCAAGCCCGTGCACCGCATGGCGGTCACGGCGATCTTGTCCGATGAAACGCTCAGGGGCGGTCGGCCAAGCAGCCTGCGCACGTGTAGGTCTGTGCGGCGAAAGCAGAGGCGGTCACGGCTGCTGGGGTCCCAGACCGACGCCTCGCGGGTTGCTGGCGACTCGCTGACGAAGTCAATGAAAGGTTGGGGCCAGCCGAAGGGGGCGTCGATCGCCACAACTTCAGCGCGCTCGGCGAGGAAAAGGATGTCGTCGTCCGTCAGCCCGAGCTCGAAGGTCGACACATTTGCGTCGTGGGCGGACCACGCGATGAGGCAGCCGGCCGTCTTCTTGGGCTGCGAGGCGAGATCGATACCGAGGGTCAGCAGGTTATTCTCCGCTCTACGGCGCCGGGATGCCCGCTCGTGCATTATGGCCCTTTTGTCCATAGTTTCTCGATGAGGAGACTCCATTGAGGGCCGTCCACATCACGATATCCAGTTCATGCTACTCACTCCGAAACCGTAGCATGTGCCAGCCTAAGTAACCGTGGCTCACCCGGTTCGGATTGTCCGTAAGGAGCAGGCAACACGCTGCTCTTAGGCTCTATCCTGGTTGCATCGTTATCACTTCGCGTGGTGGAACAAGGACTGGTCAGCACTCCATCGCATTGCGGACAATGCGCCGCTGTGAACCAGAGGTGAACCTGTCGCCCAGGCATGGCAACAGCCGACCGTGATAGGCGGCTGCTTTCCTTAATTCTATGGGCTTTTCTGGGAGCGGGTGACCGGATTCAAACCGGCGACATCCTGCTTGGGGAGCACAAATCAGGCGTGGCAGCGACAATACTGCCAGCATCTCCGCTCGTCGAGTTCCGCACGTCGTAGTGATATGTTCCATCATTGCCTGACAACGCGCAATCTTTATGTCTTTTCTGCTCCTCTCGCATTCACCGAACCAGGAGACGGTTGCCAGCAGACGAAGCCACTGATCGGCTCAATTCGCATTGCCGGTCTGTTATGACAAGCAGAGCGGCCACCGATGGAGTATAATTAATATGTAATTACGATGCGGTTTACGAGGAAAGGGCTGAGGGGCCGGCGCATGGAATTACCGGGATTGCGGTCAGCACGACTGAACCGGTTACTGACCCAAGCCGAATTGGCACAACGCGCAAACATGACTACCGCGTCGATTAGCCGTATCGAAACGGGTACCACCAAAGCGCGAATCAGCACGGTACGGAGGCTCGCAAAAGCCCTTGATGTCGATCCCGATGAACTTCTTAACGGTACTCAACCATTCAACGCTTCACGACAGGAGGATTGGAACCGATGAACACATTTGCGTCATCCACAAGGACCGGTGCTGCCGCACGCCGAGCCGCAATCTACCTCCGGGTGTCTTCAGACGAGCAAGTGGATGGCTATAGTCTTGACGCTCAAGAGCGAGCGACGCAGTTGTACTGCAAGAACCAAGGGTGGACAGTTGCTCGTGTATACCGCGACGAAGGCAAGAGTGCGCGAACAGACGACCTGAAAAAACGTCCACAGTTCGCACAGATGCTCACGGACGCTGAGAATCATCTGATCGATGTAGTCGTGGTTCATAAACTTGATCGTTTTGCACGCAACCGTAAAGTGGCCTTCGACGCCTTCCATCGTCTTGGAGTCGCCGGGGTCGGGTTCGTTTCGATCACGGAGAACATGGACCATTCTTCTCCTGCTGGTCAGCTTATGTTGACCATGCTCGTCGGCCTCGGGCAGTTTTACAGTGACAACCTCAGTGCCGAGACAAAGAAGGGCAAAGCAGAGAGGAAGGCGCAGGGTTTGTACAACGGCCTCCTGCCCTTCGGCGTAAGGAAGAACGACGAAAAACAAGTGGAGCCTGACCCCGTCACCTATCCTGGTCTCCTGCTCGCCTTTCGCACAGCCGCTGAGGGCAAGAGTGATCGCGAGGTTGCGGATGTCCTCAATGATGCGGGCTATAGAACCACCGGTAA
>JAUJLY010000128.1 GCA_030447145.1 Thermomicrobiales bacterium | reverse complement strand
TGAAGCCGGCGCAACCACGCTTAACATTCCTGACACTGTCGGGTACACCACCCCGTTCGAGTACTACAAGCTCATTACCTACCTCAAGGAGAACATCGCCCGTAGCGATGAAGTCATCCTCTCGGTCCACTGCCACGACGACCTCGGGATGGCGACCGCCAACACGCTGATGGCTGTGAAGGCGGGAGCACGGCAGGTCGAGGTGACGATGAACGGCATCGGGGAACGAGCCGGGAATACGTCTCTTGAAGAAGTCGTGATGGCTCTCTCCACTCGCTCCGAAGAGTTTGGTGGCGTGCAGACCCGCATCGAAAAACAGCGGCTGGTGCCGACCAGCCGTCTTGTGAGCATGCTCACCGGCATCGAGGTGCAGGTGAACAAGGCGATCGTGGGTTCGAATGCGTTCGCGCACGAGGCTGGTATCCATCAGGCTGGCATGCTGAAGGAGCGGACAACGTACGAAATCATGAATCCTGCCGACGTCGGGTGGGAGGGCACCAGCCTGGTGCTTGGTAAGCACTCCGGGCGGGCCGGATTCAGGAACGCCTTGAAGGATCTCGGGATCAAGCTTGAGGAGGATCAGGTCCAGATCGTCTACGAGCGCTTCCTGGAGTTGGCCGACCGGAAAAAGAAGATTACCGGAGCGGACCTTGAGGCCTTGGTAGCTGACCAGGTTTCCGCGAAGGCCAGTACGCTCCGGCTCGTGCGCTGGAGCGCGAACATCGGCACCGGTGGATCCGCAACTGCCTCGGCCGTTATTGGGCGAGGTGACCAGGAGATCTCCGGGGATGCTGAGGGCAACGGTCCCGTGGATGCATTGATGAAGGCCGTAGACGCGGCGCTCGGCGTCGAGAACGAGCTGACGTACTTCCATGTCGAAGCGGTGACTCCCGGCGAGGATGCCCAGGGACAGGTGCATGTACGCATCAGGCACGAGGGTCAGTCCTACTCGGGGCACGGCCTGGCAACCGATATCGTGGAAGCGAGCGCGAAGGCGTACATCGCGGCACTCAGTGACGTTGCGGCGCACCATCCGGACATGGTGTTGATGGGCTCGTCGACGTCACGCTGGAGCTAAGTGATGGCGACGCACGCGGGGGAGTCCACGGAACGTCACGACCAGGTCTGGCAACGACCGGCTGTAGCGTCCGGGTATCATGACATCCGGGATGGCGTTCCGTTTGTTGAGGCGCAGTTTGAGGTCATGCACCGGCTACTTGACGCGGCCGGAATCCGTGTGCGAAAGCTTCTTGACCTCGGCTCTGGCGATGGAATTGTCACTGCCGTTATTGCAGAGCGGCATCCCGCAGAGTGCGCCGTATTGGTCGATTTCTCGGAGCCAATGATGGCTGCGGCACATGCGCGGTTTGGTTCGGAAGACTCAGGGTCAAAGGTGGATTTCGTCGTTGGCGACCTTCGCTCTGCGAACTGGCACGACCGGGTGGTGGCCGCAGGGCCATATGACGCCGTTATCTCCCGCTATGCCATTCATCACCTGCCGGACGAAGACAAGCGGGCCCTGTATATGGAAGTGGTTGGCTGGCTAGTTCCGGGAGGTATGTTCGTCAGCATCGAGCATGTGAGCTCTGCGTCCGAACTCTATGAGGCAGCGCATGATCGCCTGATGAGCGGCTCCGTTGTGGCGGCCGATGGGGCGGACGCGGATGCGGCCGCCATCGAGAATCGCTACTGGACACGTGAGAATGCCCAGGCGAACATCCTTGCTCCGGTCGACGTCCAGACAGGTTGGCTCATCGATATCGGGTTTGTAGATGTCGACTGTGCGTTCAAGGCGTTTGAACTTGCGGTGTTCTCGGGCCGGCTGCCAGATGCATAATCACATGACCATACGAGTTTGACCGACAGTTTTACGATCTTCGAGAGGTATACACGTGGAGGCAAATACGGTGTCGTCGCTCAGGACGTTGGCCCAAAAACTGTGGGAGCGCCATGTGGTGCGCTCGGCGGACGGCGAGCCCGATCTGCTCTATATCGATCTGCACCTCGTGCACGAAGTGACGTCGCCGCAGGCGTTTGACGGTCTCAGGCTGGCTGGCCGCCCGGTGCGGCGTCCCGACCTGACGATCGCCACAGCGGACCACAACGTCCCAACAATTGGCATCGGACTCCCTATTGCCGACCCTATCTCGGCCACACAGGTCCGGAAGCTGACCGAGAACTGTGCGGAATTTGGCGTCCAGCTGCATCCCATGGGTGCGCCCGGTCAGGGCATCGTGCACGTCATTGGGCCTGAGCAGGGGTTGACCCAGCCGGGTATGACGATCGTCTGCGGGGATAGCCATACGTCCACACATGGCGCTTTTGGTGCGCTCGCTTTTGGCATCGGCACGAGCGAGGTCGAGCATGTACTTGCCACGCAGACGCTGCCTCAGTCCCGGCCCGAGACGATGGCGATCACGGTGGACGGCACGTTGGTGGAGGGCGTGACCGCGAAAGACGTCATCCTCGCAATCATTGGCCTGATCGGCACTGGCGGCGGTGCCGGCCGCATAGTTGAGTACCGCGGCGAGGTCATCCGTGCTCTTTCGATGGAAGGGCGGATGACGATCTGCAACATGTCGATTGAAGGCGGCGCCAAGGCGGGCATGATTGCGCCTGACGATACAACGTTTGCCTATGTCGAGGGTCGCAACTACGCGCCGAGAGGTGCTGAATGGGAAGCGGCACTCGACGACTGGAGGTCGCTTCCCACCGACGAAGGGGCGGAGTTCGACCATGAGGTGGTGCTGGACGGCAACAGCATCGCTCCGCACGTTTCGTGGGGCACGAATCCTGGCCAAGTGACGTCCATCAATGAGGTTGTGCCTGATCCGTCGCAGTTCTCAAGCGAGGGCGACTGCGATGCCGCGGCACGTGCCCTGAATTACATGGCGTTGGAGGCCGGCACACCGATCCGTGATATTCGGGTCGATACTGTCTTCCTTGGGTCGTGCACGAATAGCCGGATCGAGGACTTGCGCTCGGCGGCGCAGATCCTGGACGGTCGCCATGTTGCGAGTGGCATGCGCGCGATGGTGGTTCCCGGCTCCATGCGGGTGAAGGCCCAAGCGGAACAGGAAGGGCTGGACAAGATCTTCCAGGCCGCCGGCTTCGAGTGGCGTGCAGCGGGGTGCTCGATGTGTCTCGGCATGAATCCCGATCAATTGAGTCCCGGCGAGCGCTGTGCATCCACCAGCAACCGCAATTTCGAAGGGCGGCAGGGCAAGGGCGGGCGCACTCATCTCGTATCGCCGCAGGTCGCTGCCGCTACCGCTGTGATGGGGACGTTCGCGACGCCGGCAGACCTGGCCTAGGAGGAACGCCGTGGAACCGGTCAAGAAGATCGAGGGGCGGATTGCACCACTTGATCGCAGCGATGTCGACACAGACCAGATCATTCCCGCCGTCTGGCTCAAGCGGGTGGAGCGAACCGGCTTTGGCGAGGGGCTCTTCTCTGCCTGGAGAGAATCGGACCCGACCTTTGTCCTCAATCGACCCGAGTTCGAGGGCACGAGTGTCCTTATTGCCGGTCCAAACTTCGGCACGGGCTCCTCGCGCGAACATGCTGTATGGGCGCTGATGGACTACGGGTTCAAGGCTGTCATCTCTCCCAAGTTCGGCGATATCTTCCGGAACAACGCGACCAAGGCAGGGCTCGTGCCGGTTCAGGTGGATGAAGCGTTCGGCGCCGAGTTGCTTGAGGCGGCACAGGAGCATCCGTTCCTGGAGGTTGTCGTGGATATCGAGACCAGGACGGTGTCCGTGCCCCGTCTGGGGATGCAGGCAAGCTTCCCGCTGGACGACTTCACCCGGCACCGGTTCATGGAGGGCATGGACGATATCGGGCTCACAATGACGCACGAGTCCGATATTTCGTTATACGAGGCTAGGCGGAAGGCATGGTTGCCTGAGGTAGAGGCACCGGCAGCAGTTGGATAGGACGAGAAGGGCGATCGATCACGATCGCCCTTCGACGCGTTTGGGGAGATGATGGGGACGACAGGCAGTGGCTTGGAGAAGCGGATCGTCGTGTTCGGAGGCGACGGGGTCGGGCCAGATGTGATGCATGAGGCGCTTCGCGTGCTGGAGGCAGTCGGCTCATCGGCTGGACATACGTTCACCTTTGATCAGCGCCAGCTGGGCGGTTGCGCGATCGATGCGTATGGGACCGCACTGAGGTCTGAGGATATCGAGGCCGCTTGGGAGGCTGATGCGGTGTTGCTCGGTGCAGTCGGTGGACCCCAGTGGGATGACCCAAATGTCAAAGTGAGGCCGGAGCAGGGCCTCCTTGGCATCCGCAAGGCGCTTGGCCTGTTCGCCAATCTCCGCCCGGTCGTCGCCAACGAGGCGCTTCTCGACGCATCTCCGCTCAAGGCGGACCGCGTTCGGGGGACTGACCTTCTCGTCGTCCGCGAGCTGACGGGCGGGCTCTATTTCGGGCGTCCTTCTAGGCGATGGCGGGAGCGCCGGGGACGAGCGGCCGTCGACACGCTGGTCTACCGGGAGCATGAGGTCAGGCGAGTTGCCGAACTCGCATTCCAGCTTGCGCAGCAGAGGAAGCAGCACGTTACGAGTGTCGACAAATCCAACGTGCTCTCATCATCCCGATTATGGCGGGAGATCGTGAATGAGGTCGCGGAGGGGTATCCGGACATCCGGCTGGAGCACATGCTGGTTGACGCCATGACGATGAAGTTGATCCAGCAGCCGAGTGGATACGATGTGATTGTCACCGAGAACATGTTCGGCGACATCCTCACCGATGAGGCGTCGGTGCTTGGAGGGTCGATAGGCCTGCTTCCGTCGGCCAGTCTCGGTACCGTTGCAACGAATGGCAGGCGACCAGGTCTGTACGAGCCTATTCACGGAAGCGCGCCCGACATTGCGGGTCAGGGGATCGCAAACCCGGCTGGCATGATTCTCTCTGCTGCCTTGATGCTTCGCCTCTCGTTCGGCATGGGACGGGAAGCTGCCGAAATAGAACAAGCGGTTGAGCGAGTGGTTACCGAAGGTACCCGGACCCGTGACCTCGGCGGAGACGCTACGACGTCATCGTTCGGCGATGCGGTCATCGCTGCGCTGTAATCAAGTATTAGGAGGGCCCGCAAACTCTGGCAGCCCTCTGGTTTCGTTTATTTCCTCAACAGTTTGCTTCGTGATCCTGAGAGTCCCACATGAAGGACACCCAAGATGGGCGATGCAGCCGGCGGGTCAGCCTGGCAGCGTCGTCCAGTGTTCTGGTTTGGAGATCCGCGGCCGCATCAGATGTCTTGTGGCGCGTCGTCTTCCATACGCCCTCGGTGTGTCCTTCTTGCAACGTAAGAGCGGGAATTCCCCAAGGCGTCGGACATCCAACCGTAACACTTAAGGTTTTTGCCGGATTTGCCATTGAATGTTGAATGACCCATGCGTAGAATAGCAAATGGGTCCCAATTGGAATAGGTCGGTCCGGAAGGAGAGTGTATGGACGCGAAGCGTTTAGTGCTCAGTCTCGGTATCGCTGTAGGTCTCCTGGGAAGTAGTTCCGCCTCGGCGTTGCAGGAAGCTAGTCCAGGTGCCAGTCCCATGGGCGGTCCTCCACTGCCGGAGGGGTGTACTGTCATCGCCGAAGGGCTCGTCAATCCGCGATACGTTGCTGTCGGCGACGATGGTGCTATCTACGTTTCTGAAGCCGGTACCGGTGGTGATGAGACCATTGAGATGGCAGCCGCTGGTGGGGATGCCATTCCGGTCGATCTCGATGCGACTCCGGTCGCCGAAGAGGGGATGGGCCATGCGACCAGCACCCGAGGTGGTACCGGTCAAGTCACCATGATCGCACCGGACGGCACACAATCCGTTGTTGCGACCGGGCTGCCGTCGTACAGCATTGGAGGACCGGAAATCACCGGACCAGCAGGCATTACGGTGGACGCCAACGGTCAGATCTTGCTGGCGATAGGCGGCGCAGGGCCCCTTGCTCCGATGGTTGAACCACTGCCGAATGAGAACTCGGTCGTGAGCATAGACCCGGCCACTGGCGAAGTGACCTTACTTTCCAATATCGACGCCTATGAGCGGGCCAATAACCCGGACCCGTACAACGTCGATTCCAACCTCTACGGCATTGACGTCGCAGAAGATGGCACGATCTATGTGAATGATGCCGGTGGGAACACCACCTATAGCGTACCCGCGGGTGGCGGCGAACCTGTGGTTCTGGTGGTGCATCCGGGTATTGAGATTCCCGCAGACCAGGCTCCGCCGGGTGGTAACCCGGACAGGGGTAGAGCCAACGAGCTGGATCCTGTGCCGACAGATGTCATGTCTGCGGCGGACGGCACCGTACTTGTTAGCTATCTGAGCGGTGGTCCATTCCCACCAGGTGCCGCGAAGGTCGTTAGCGTGGCCGCCGATGGTACCCTCACCGACGCCGTGACGGGTCTCACCATGGCCGTGGGTCTCGCCGCAGGACCAGATGGGCAACTCTACGCTTCCCAGATCTCGACCAACTTCCTCGGGGAAATGCCGGAGCCCGGGAACGTCGTCCGAGTGCTCGAAGACGGAACACAGGAAGTCGTTGTCGGCGGCTTGATGCTGCCGAATGGGATCGCGTTCGAGGCCGACGGCAGCCTGTTGATTGTCACAGGCGCGACAAGCCTTGGTGAGCCGATGGGCCAGTTGTTGCGCTGTGAGGGCATCACCGCGGCGGCCGATGTGACAGAGGAGGTGGTGGTCGTTTTGAACGACCCGCGCTTTTGATCCCGCTGAGATCGTCATTCCGGCCGACACTGACGTAACGTTACGGTTGGTCAACGAGGGTGTGGCGTCCCACAATCTCACAATCGACGGAGCGGGAATTGTTTCACCCATGGTTGCGGGTGGGGAGGAGACCACAATCGTGGTCAACTTGCCCGCCGGCACCTACGCCATCGGGTGCGATGTGCCCGGACACCGCATCGCGGGAATGACTGGCGTGCTTCACGCCGAGTAGCAACGAGACGTGACAGCTACGTCTCTTGAGAAGCACCCGCCGGAGGTTATCCGGCGGGTGCTTCGTTTGCAATTACTGGACTCAGGTCTTGTTATCGGCTCGATTGCGTCTGTGCTGCCCGGTGAAGCTGCGAAAGTCTCGGGTTACGATGACCCGGAGGAGCCGCCCTGCACCATCTCGATCAACCGCTGCTGATGACCGAGCTCAAAACGGTGGATGAGCTCCAAGTCAGGGTACGGTACACCGGTGCGTAACTTAACGATGTCGATGGAATCCGCCCGGAACGTGCCGAAGGTTTGGTCCCGCCATGGCGTGAGGGCCGCTACGAGGTTTCCTATGGGAGCCGATTCGGTATAGTGGCCGACGGTGGCAACGGGAAGATAGGCATACCGGTTGCTGGGCGGGACTGATACGAAGTCAATCAGTCGTCCATGGATCCGGGAGAGCCAGCCACCATCATGCACGTCGAGGAATACTGCGTCGACGAATGAGTTAATCCCACCCAGCGATATGGTGAAGGGCGAGTACTCTCCGACCGGGTTTTCGGCTTGGCCGATAAACTCGTCCAGCCACTCCCGCGTAAT